>VGJH01000350.1 GCA_016867505.1 Candidatus Bathyarchaeota archaeon | reverse complement strand
CATGAGTGAAGTAGATATTAGACGCATAATGGCCAGCCCAATTCAGATGGTTGGTACAGACTCAAGTGGCGTCTGCATCACTGGACCATTCAGTCAAGGTAAACCACATCCACGAGCCTTAGGTACATATCCACGTATCCTCGGCAAATATGTTAGAGAAGAAAAAACAATCCGTCTAGAAGAAGCCATCAGGAAGATGACTAGCTTCCCAGCACAACGTTTCGGAATCCTGGACCGTGGCATACTACGACCAGGAATGTACGCTGATGTCGTAATCTTTGACCCAGACCGAGTGATAGATAAAGCAACATTCGAGAACCCACACCAATACCCCGAGGGAATACCCTACGTCATAGTAAATGGCAAGATCACAGTAGAAAATGGAAAATACAAAAAAGTCCTCTCCGGTAGGACTCTTAGAAAAAATTAACAAAATCACATTTTGTAATAAAGTTTAACTATTTTTTATTGGCAATTCTTATTTTCATGTCTTCTGGCATTTTGGGCAGTAGTAGATGCTTCCACCCATGTAAGCTTCTTTTTTAATAGTTGTGCCACAGATTTTACATGGTTTACCTACTGTATTCCTGCTAAATATTGTTGTATAGCCACCTTGTTTACCATACAAGTCAGTCTCTGTGTCTCGTCCACCCAGACCAGTCATCATTGCCAACGTCGACTTTAATGAATTAAATAATTCTTTTTTATCCTCAATTGATAGCGTATTCACTTTCTTTTTTGGGTGCAATTTAGCATTAAATAAAATATCCTGCAAGACACCATTCCCTAAACCTGGAACACGCTGCTCCGTAGCTAAGAAGGCTTTTAATGAAAGTTTTTCTGTTTTTTCATCAATTAATGCATTAAAATAATCATAATCAAATTCTTGCTTAAAAGGAGAGATTTTTTCCTTAGAAATTTTGTAATATTTGTTGTCGAAACTATCTTTTGGAAAAGCCCATAACCCACCATACATCTGTACAGAGCCAATTAATGACGATTTGTCCTCAAATTCTACATATAATTGGTGTTTAGGCGGTAACATGCTGTCTTTATCATAATATCTTAAATTTACCCCATCTCCAAAAAGTAAGATGGCGTCATTAGCTTCTATTTCCACCAAGCCCCCGATACTTACAGCATCAATAATAATTTTACCTTGAAGCAGAGATTCATAATTTTTAGGATCACCAAAAAACCATGCAAATTTATGTGGACTTTGACCAGCAACAACCTTCTTGATTCTTTTACCAGAAAATGTTTTAGAAACCTGACTAGCCAAAACATATGCTTCAGGCAATTCAATCAATAAACATCCCTTCTAACCCACAATATCCCTTTAATTTTTTAAATATAATGCTTAATGTTAGCTAATTTATTATGAGTACAGTTCTTGTTCATCAGATTCAAAAATCGTAAATAATTTACTAGAAAAAAGTTATTTATATTTAAACAATACTATATAAAATAATGAAATTGGAGAATTTTTAAAAGTATGGTACAAAAA
>VGJH01000349.1 GCA_016867505.1 Candidatus Bathyarchaeota archaeon | reverse complement strand
ACCTTCTATGGTTTCGAAACACTTTTTATGTTCTCAGCAGCACTCTTCGCCATAGCATTTGTCCTATTTTATTTGAGTCTTAAAGCGAGATAATCTACATTCTACAGTCTCTAACATTATAAAGTGGAACACACTCAGAAAAGGTGTGGTCACCCTTTCACTTACGAGTATTGCTTTGAGAGCTATTGAGATGGAAGCTTTTGCAGTATCTCTCTACACTTATTTAGGAAAACATTACCCCTCACATTCAGAGATATTCTTACAATTTGCTGCAAAAGAGTCAAACCACATAGTCTACTGGAGAAACTTACTCAAGAAAAGGGGAGTCGATAAAATCCAGGTGAGACTAGATTCAGTAAAGGTAATGGGTAGCAAGTTTGCAGTACGTCTACTTGGCAGCGGTTTAACCCTAAGGATGATGGAGAGAGATGAATCTTCATCAATTACACTTTACTCAAGCCTACTATCAAGCTTAGAACTAGATGACTCAGAAAAGCAGGGATTACAGAATATTCTTGAAGATGAATTAGTCCATGAAGAAGAGTTCATACGGCAACAATCTCAGATGGGAGGCTTCATGCAATACATTAAGGACACAATTTTTGGGCTAAATGATGGCTTAGTTGAAGTCCTGTCAGTTACCACCGGTTTAGCTGGAGTCTATGGTTCACCATACTCGGTTGCATTAAGCAGCCTAGTTGTAGCAGTTGGTGGAGCGTTCAGTATGGGGGTAAGCACATATACAAGCAGCAGATCCCAGTTACAAGTCCATGAAGGCATATTGAAAAAACTAGCCACAACTAGCAAATTCGTCACCAAAGTATTCAAAGACAGAGTCATGGGTTATATCCAAAAACAGGGATACAGTGAGGAAGTCACAAACAGAATAGCTGAGGAGACAATCTCTAATTCGGACCGGTTAACTGAGTTCTTAGCCAGAGAAGAGTATGGTTTACACGAAGATTACCTGAATGAACCTCGTAAAGCTGCACTATATTCTGGGACAGCTAACCTAATTGGTGCTTTAGCACCTGTTTTTCCATACTTTTTAATGCCAGACATCAACACAGCTATACTACTTAGTTTGATCTCCGCTACATTATCTCTCATAGTTACAGGCTTCATCGTTTCATTGGTCGCAAACACATCAACTAAATCAAAGATTGCTGAGATGGTGGTTTCAGGACTTGGCTCAGCTTCAATAAGCTATGTAATTGGTTGGATTGCATCATTTTTCCTTGGAACCAAATAATGAAATTAAAAGGACTCTAAGGTTACTGGTTTATCTTTAAAGGAGAATAGCTTGCTTATTACATCAATATACATGGTATCAGATAATTCTGCTAATCGGTATTCAACCAGTTTCCTGAAATCAATGACTCCCATTATTAAGCTACTGAACCATTCAACACTCATCTTCACTTCCACATCATAGTCATTTACTCCAACTAATTTTGGCATACCATCACTGAAGTGTAGAATAGTTGAACCATTGTTTTCTGGGAGGAA
>VGJH01000348.1 GCA_016867505.1 Candidatus Bathyarchaeota archaeon | reverse complement strand
TAGAGGTACATTAGAAGGGCGCATGGATTTGTATGGTCGGGCTTTTCTTACTGGCCATTCTTGGGTGAAAGTAATTTTTTTAATCCCTTGGTTTGTTTTAATTTCTGCTGCCCAATCTTTTACCTTATAAAGTCCTTCAGGAGCTATATCTTCAATTATCCCATTGATTTCTGGTGGTATCAGAACCTTGTGTTGAATTAAACTAGTCTCGGGTATTGTTCCAAGAATATCTCCCTCAACAACCTTTTGACCCTTTTTTAAAATCGGTGTAAAATGCCACTGTGTGTCTTGATTAATAGGCGGAGGAATAAAACCTCTCTGCATACGTGACCCATATACTTTTTCTATTTCAGGTAGTGGACGTTGTATACCATCATATATTTGTTTCAATAGTCCTGGACCAAGTTCAACCGATAAAGGTTTTCCAGTAGATTCAACTTTTTCACCTGTTCTTATCCCAGTAGTTTCTTCATATGTTTGTATAGCTGCTGTGTCACCTTCAAGACGAATTATTTCTCCAATAATTTCGTCTTCGCTGACTTTCACTAGTTCATACATTCTTGAACCAGTCATACCTGTGGCTATTACATAAGGTCCTGCAATACGAGAAATTTTTCCCAGCCTTGCCATTTTCTTAAATCAGCCTCCTATGTCATGTTTTCATACGAGAAAAGCTTATCGTAATTTAAATTCTATTCCGGTTTTACTTTGAATTAAATCCCCTATTAGCTCAGTTTTTGTTTCTATAGGTCCTTTCCTATCCGGTATAGATATTATTATTGGATATTTTCGATTAATAATCTCTAAAACAGTTGGTTTTATTTGTTCAATTATTCTTTGAGTAATCACTATAATCACGTATTCTTTTTTTGTTGATAATTCAATTAAATTCTTTTTAGCTTCTTCTTCGTTATTTACCATAAAAACATCTTTCAATCCACTTATTTTAAAATACGTTGCAGTATCTGTATCAGCTAATAGGGCTATCTTAGTCATTGTTCACTTTCGTTGATGAGCGCTATATATTTAAAAATTATTGGGATTATTGTATATAAACAATTATTCTCACCCGTTTATTGAAGTATAAAAAGGAATTTTTTCAAAATATATTAATGGTAATACCCAATAACATATAAAACGTACTCGTGACCTAAACTTAATACTATTACCAATGTTATAAGTAAAACTAAAGGTATTATTATCATACTACCTTCATCTTTTATACTTTCACCGTTTTTAGGAAGTGGACTAAGAAAAATTTTCCATATAAATCTTAGATAATATCCAGCAGTAATAACTGTTGTTAATGATGCAATTAAAGCAATTATCGTTTTTCCTGAATAAAAACCTCCTTTAATTAAGAGTCCTTCACTCCAAAACCCTGCTAAAGGAGGAGCCCCTGCTAAAGATAATGCAGCAATTATAGCAATCAAAGCTGTAATAGGCATTTTTCGTGCTAAACCTCCAAGTTCGTTGATATTCCTTGTATGAGTTTGATGAATAATTGCTCCTGCACAAAG
>VGJH01000347.1 GCA_016867505.1 Candidatus Bathyarchaeota archaeon | reverse complement strand
ACTTTCTTTCGGATAATTGTATTTCTTTATAAGTTTCTGCAGACTTTCAGGCATCATAACTATTACTTTTTCTGCAAATTTAATCACATCCTTTAAAACTAAACCATATCCTTTATTGGCATCATCAGGTATTGTATGAGTGGTAACAATCAGTGGTTTTTTTATTAGTTCAATTAGTCTAATAATATATTCCCCGAATTCACCACTATATAATCCAAATTCATGTTCTAAAACAACTATATCTGCTCTGGATTTATTAATATGATCAGCAGCTTTAATATAGGAATCAATTTTGTATTGATTGATTTTAAATTTAACTTCTGGAGGGTAATTGATTTTTTCTTCTGGTTTAATTAATGCCATAATTTCTGCTTTAGAGTATGGATTTATAAGGTTAATAGCTCCAGTTAAATCTTTTGTGTAGGTGGCAATTCCACATTTTCTTGGAAATGGGGAGCTCCCCATTTGAGGCAAACTGACGGGAAGGTATTGACATCTTCTAAAATATAATTATAATAATATTATAATGATTATAAATTTTATATACATTTAATATTTTAATAATTATTAATAGAGGGTTAGAAAATTGAATCAGAAGATTGACAGTCTTGCAAAGATACTTATTGAAAAAAATATAAAGCCTTCCTATCAGAGAATAAGAATACTTCAATACATTAATGAAAATATAAATCATCCCACTGTTGATAATATATTTAATAGCCTTGTAAAGGAGATTCCAACCCTTTCAAAAGCGACAGTTTATAACACTTTGGAATTATTTGAAGATGCAAATTTAGTAAAAGTTATAACCATTGAAGATAACGAAACAAGATATGATTCCAGAGTTCACAATCACGGACACTTTAAATGTGAATCCTGTGGCAGCATATATGATTTTGAAGTAGATATTGATAGTCTGGTTGTTAATTCTCTAAAATATTTCAAAATAAACGATAAAAATGTTTATTTTAAAGGCATTTGTTCAAGATGTCTAACCCCTAACAAATTTTTAGCAAAAACTAAAATAAGGAAATAAATTTTTTAGGGCAAAACTATAAAATGGTACGGAAAAATATTACCGATTATAGAAAAAGGAGACCAAAATAAATTTTACAATTATCTTATTATAAAGAAAGAGCAAACCAAAAGGAGGATTATCTGATGAATGAACAAAACAAATGTCCGGTAACGGGAGCAGCCGGGCATAAAAAATTCAGTCGCGGAACTACTGATCGGGACTGGTGGCCTAACCAGTTAAATCTTAAAATGCTTCATCAGAACCCGGCTATAAGAAACCCGATGGGTGAAGATTTCAACTATGCTGAAGAATTTAAGAAACTGGACCTGGCTGCAGTAAAAAAAGATTTGTACGCATTAATGACCGATTCACAGGAATGGTGGCCTGCTGACTGGGGTCATTACGGGCCACTTTTTATCCGTATGGCGTGGCACAGCGCAGGCACCTATCGTATTGGAGATGGACGGGGAGGTGCAGGCACCGGTTCCCAGCGCTTTGCCCCTCTGA
>VGJH01000346.1 GCA_016867505.1 Candidatus Bathyarchaeota archaeon | reverse complement strand
TTACTATATTCGATAAAAATGTTGATGATGGCTATGAGCAGAGCGTAATTAATTTCTTAATCCAATATTCAACAACAGTTACAAATGACTCAAAGCATTTACAAGTTTTTGATACAAACACACTTAACGAATTAGCAAATAAGATGAAGACTGGAGAATATGACGTAAACTCATATAATGCTCAAAGACAGGTTTTGGGCTTAACAAATTCTAAAGTATCCAGCTCAACTGGAATAATCTCTTCAATACCAACTCAGGAGATTATTCTAGCAATATTATTCCTATTTATAGGAAACATGATACCAATAACCCTATTAGAGATACCTTTCCCTGAGAGCATATTATTTGGAATGTTCTTTGGGATATGGTTGTATGGTTTTGTTGGAAGCATAATACGTTTCCTCATATTTCCTAGGATATTCGGGTCCACCCCAGCTTACACGAAAGCTGAAGCAAGTTGGGCATGGGATAATATCCTCAACTCAGTATTCGAAAAAGGAAGATCAAGAATCCTCAAAATAGCAATCATTCCCACGATCATTCTATTAGCCACAACAATCTTCTACGTTCTAGTTCCTGTAGTACGTTATCTCCTAATTATTCCATTAATACTATCAGTAGTTGCCTTTACTCAAGTATTATTAGCATCTTCCTTCCCTGACACACTTTTTGGTAGATGGAAGAAAGGATACTATAAAGAAAAACTTGAATGGAATTCATTCCGTAACCACTTAAGTGACATGGCTCAGATGAGAAAATACTCGACAGACGACATATCAATGTGGGGGAGCTGGCTAGTCTATGGAACAAGTCTTGGTGTCGGAGATAAAGTCGCTGAAGCGATGAAAGCTTTCGACATCAAACTCGATATCCTGCCTGTTGCTACAATGACACGCACCCACTTCCACCCAATAATGACAGCAAGATCCCCATCAACATCCAGTGGTGGAGGAAGAAGTAGCGGAGGATCAAGAGGCGGAGGAAGCCGAGGTGGAGGTGGAGGAAGAGGCGGTGGTGGTGGGGGACGACGTTAATCTATATTTAAAATAAAAAAATGAAGAAAATCTATTTAGCTGCTTCTTTTTCTCTTCTTTTTTTCCTTTTCTCTTCTCTCTCTTTTTTGGTTAATGGTTTTTTCTTTGCAGTATGCATACCCATGTATATCCCAAAAACAATCCAATTTTAAGATATATAATACCTTACATGATTTTACCAAAATTAGATAAAATTACCTCATTAACACTCTCAGAGCTTCAATTGCTCTTCCAGAATCATCCTCCTTGATAACTAAACTAATCTCATTATCAGATATACTTGTGTCTATAACTTGGACACCATTCTGTGCTAAAGAATCAACCACAATAGTAAGAGCGCCTTCTACTCCCCTCAGGACCTGAGGTAACCTCAAATGAATTTCAGCGAACCCACTCTGTAAATCAACAACATAATCCTTTAAGTCATCCCTAAGCCGGTCTGCATCAGATGAATTTGTTAAAAGTCTAACACCCTCAGAGGATTGATGTAAACTAGTCAT
>VGJH01000345.1 GCA_016867505.1 Candidatus Bathyarchaeota archaeon | reverse complement strand
TGCTAATCAAATGTTCTTCGAAGATAAATCTGTTGAAACCTATATCTTCCGCGATTACTGGTCTAACGTTTACAATTTAGGAAAAAATAATAAAAGAGAGTATAATGACCTTGACAGACGACTTAACAATATTCATTTATCTATAAAAGATTGATAGAAGAACCTAATTTGGAGAACTAGTAAACCAAAACCTGAATTGGTTTTTGTGCCTCAAACGAAAAAAGTAGATAAGCTAACTAAAAGTAGAAAAGATTACACAGTTGGTGATGTTTTTTCTATTAACTCCTAGGAACACCTTTTCAGCGATTTAATTGATCCAAATGATCTAATATCCACTTACCGACCTTCAGTGTTGGATATACCAGCCATATCAAACCATATTGGGGGTGGTAGAAAATTAGCTTTTAAAGAGGTAATATCAAGGTTTCTGGGATGGTTTATTGAATCCAAATTTTTGTGGATACTCTACCTATCATTCTCTGTTATGCTGGGATTTTTTCTCACTAAATTACTTCAGCGAATATTCCAAAAAGCATAGTATAATACTTATTCAAAGTGATATTAATAACATAATTATAATTTGTGTTTTGGTTTCAGCGTTAACAAATGGAGATACTGGAGATACCTATGGGGAATAGATAATACGCAAAAGTACACTGTTATCCTTCAACGCTCTCAGAAGAGCAGCCAAACAATGTTTCATAAAACCAAAAAGTTAAACACAAGCATAAATTTAGTCTGCTAAGATCATCATGGTGCAGCTACAACTAAGAAAAGTAACCTCTAAAGACAAAGAGAAAGTTTTTGATGTTGAATCAAAGTCAACTCCTAACCTTAGATATTTATCCTATGTTTATGATGACTGGAGAGTTGAAGAAAAGGGTGACCTCAGTGTTGTTGAATTTAATGGTGAGATAATTGGAGTTGGAAAATATTCACGACTCCCTGATGACTCAGTATGGCTTGAAGCCCTCAGAGTAACACCAGCTAAACAAGGGATTGGAGCAGGTAAACGTCTTTATGAGCACTGGTTCAAGTTAGCAAAAGAACAAAATATCAAAAACATGCGAATGTACACTAACGTAACAAATGTAAAAAGCAAAGGATTAGCAGAGCGTTATGGACTAATGGTAGAGGGAACTTACAGAGAGGCTTTATTGCCCTTAAAAGATGTAAAATTGATCAGTCAAGATTTTAATTTCAAGCAAGTGACCGATTCTAATAAAGCCACGGAACTACTTATTAGGCTAAGTGGAAAGTGGCAAGGTTTTCTTATAATGAATAGAACATTCTATAAAATAAATCCTGCAACATGTGATTATTTGACCAAACAAGGATTCATTTACGAAGATGCCAAAACAGGAAGCGTTGTTACTCTAGGAGCAAGATTCATGCCTTGGCAATCATTACATATTGGATTAATATCAGAAGATTATCACGCATGTATAAATTTCGCAATACAGAAGGGTATTGAGAAAAAAGTCGAACGTCTAAGTATACTTTACCCACCAACAGCAGAGGATATCCAAGAAGTGC
>VGJH01000344.1 GCA_016867505.1 Candidatus Bathyarchaeota archaeon | reverse complement strand
AAAAATAAAAGATTTTTTATTATTGACATTTACAACGTCATATCCAATCAATTCACCGTCTTTGAATACTCTCTTACTTACAATACCTTTAATATTAAATCCATTTTTTTAGCTTCTTCAATAATCGTTAAAGCAGTAAATGTTTTGCCTTCACCAATTGATCCATGAAGCACAATTATTCGATCCAAATTAACTATTAAGTGAAACAGAGAAAATAAGAATTATTTGGATAAATTACATATAGAGTAACATGGAAAAATATGTACGTACAAAAATTATTTGTACACTTGGCCCAGCATCCAATGAATTTTCAAATATTCAAAAAATGGTGGAGGCAGGGATGGATGTTGCACGAATTAACATTAGTCATGGCAGTTTTGAAGACCATAAAAAAGTAATTAAAAATATTAGAAAATTTAAGGAAATAGCAGTTTTAATTGATCTTCCTGGTCCAAAAATAAGACTTGGTGAATTTAATCAACCTGTAATTATTAAAGAAGGAGATATAATCAAATTTACTAATAAGAAGGTTCAAGGAAGTTCAACTCTTTTCCCAATAAATTATGCAAAACTACCAGCTGAAATAAAAAAAGGTGGTCAAATCTTCATTTCAGATGGCCTCATGGAAGTACAAGTAACCAATATTGATCATGATTTTAGTGGTTTTGAAACAAAAGTGATCTCAGGTGGTCAAGTAAGTAGCCATAAAGGAGTAAATGCACCGGGTGCAACTTTAAGCATAAGGCCACCTACGGACCAAGATCTTGAGGGTATAAAATTTGGTGTATTAGAAGACGTTGATTGGTTTGCTGCTTCTTTTATTAGAGATAAAAGTGATGTTGAAAAAATTAAGGATGCAATTATAGAATCGGAAGGAGATCAGCCATTAATCAGCAAGATTGAGCATGCGGAAGCAATTTCCAATATTGATGAAATTATTGAAGCAAGTGACGGTATCATGGTTGCTAGGGGAGATTTAGGTATTGAAGTGCCACCATGGGAAGTACCCCTACTTCAAAAGCAAATTATTTCAAAATGTAATGATGTGGGTAAACCAGTTATCGTAGCTACTCAAATGCTAGAAAGTATGGTTATCAATCCACGCCCAACTCGTGCAGAGGCAAATGATGTTGCTAATGCAATAATTGATGGAGCCGACGCTGTAATGCTCAGTGAAGAAACTGCGATGGGTACATATCCGACTGAATCTGTTGCAGCTATGTCAAGCATAAGTCAAGTAATTGAATCAAGAGTGGTTTTAAAGAAAGACAATCAAAATCTAACAGAAGGACGCCCTATTGCAGACATTATTGGTAGCCTTGCAGCTCAATCTGTCACAGCTGTTAAGCCTTCGACAATTTTTGTTGTTACAAGAAGTGGTTTCAGCAGTTTAATGGTGTCAAAACATAGGCCAAAAGTTCCGATTTTAGCAATAACTAAAGAACAGAAGGTAGTTAGAAAGATGCACCTGTACTGGGGAGTTAAACCATTAGATGTTGAATGGAGTGAAGATCGAGACCAAATAATTTTAAGGGCTG
>VGJH01000343.1 GCA_016867505.1 Candidatus Bathyarchaeota archaeon | reverse complement strand
ACCACCATCTGAAATGATGCTAACATCTGCTTTATACTTCTTAACCGCATCAGCAGCATTGCTTGTAGCGTATATTGTAGGAGCACCAGCGCGAGTAACAACACTCGTCGAACAAATGCTTCCACTCCCAATGCCAACACGTAAGCCCTTTATCCCATCTAATTTAGTTAAGCAATCCTCTGCAGCTTCAAAGGTACCAATATTTCCAACAATAACTTCAGCAGATACTTCTTTGAGAATTTTTTTTGTGGCTTCAAAACAGTTTTTGTTGTGGAAGTGAGCTACATCAGTTACTAGAATATCTACATATTTATCAAGAGCTTTAGCTCGGTCAAGATCAAAGGGACTGATTGCTGCTGCACAGATGAGTCTTCCCTCTTCATCCCTGATAGCATCTGGGAAGTCTCCTTTCAACGTGATGTCTTTCATGGTGATTAAGCCTTTAACATACCCCTCTTTATCGACTATTGGCAGTTTCTCAATCTTATGTTTGTGCAATAATTTCTTCGCATCTTCTAAGTCAATTTCTTCTGGACCAGTAACAACCTTCTTAGTCATTACTTCCTTGACTTTCAGACTTTTTTCAGCTAGGCGAACATCCCTCCAAGTCACTATCCCTGAAAGCTTCCCATTTTTCCCAATTACTGGGAAACCTTTGATGTGATGTTCATCCATTAAACGTAACAATTCTTCAACTGTCGTATCAGGAGTTACGGTTATTACATCTCGAATTATTACTGCTTCAGCACGTTTCACAGCCCTTGCCATATCGACTTCTTCTTCAAGTGAACAGTTACGATGAAGTACACCTAAGCCACCGTTACGAGCCAGTGCAATCGCCATCTCAGCTTCTGTGACAGTATCCATTGGAGATGACAAAAAGGGAACATTTAACCCAATTTTAGGCGTCAACTTTGTAGTAACAACAGCCTCGTTTGGCTCAAGTGTTGTCCAACCAGGGAGAAGAATAACATCGTTAAAAGTGAGGGCTGTGTCCGCGTTCCTAAATTTATCACGGAAACCCATCAACTACACCAACATTTTAAGAAGCAACTGGAGTTACGCATCTTATATACTTTTGGATCAATCAACCATAAGAATTTGACATATTAATGTTAATTTAAAGAATTTTAGTGTTTTTAATTTTTAAATGTACTTAATATTTTTTCGGCTTTTTGATGATCTTCTAAAGTATCAATATCAAACAATGTATAGAGTTCAGGATCAATTTTTTGGATATCATCAATATCAAATTTTATGACAATATCTAATGATCTTATTATAAACCCTAGTTTTTTTTCCTCAGCGTCGACTAATTTTTTTGCCACTTTTAATGCAGATTCTTTTTTATAAACAGATAGCAGTGGCTCAATCCAACCATTAGGCCAATATGGTGTAGCTGCATCATGACCTTCTGCTAATTTAAAAAGCTGGTCAATGACTTGTTTATTTAAAAAAGGCATATCATTTCCAATAAGAATACAGTATTTTCCCTTAGCGCTTTTAAAACCACTATAAGCGCCAATAATTGGCGTGCCAGAATTCACTTC
>VGJH01000342.1 GCA_016867505.1 Candidatus Bathyarchaeota archaeon | reverse complement strand
TTGTTTTGCAAACCTATTATAACAAGGTTCTATCGCCCTCTAAGTGATTTTTTCTATGTTTTTATTACCTATGAATCGCTCAGATTAGGTTAAAAGCAATTGCATATTTCTCTAATCCTGAATCCAACTTGATAGTATCAACAGGTTTTACAGTTTTAAGAGCTACTAAAACAATGCAGTCTAAATTTCTCTATTATTTTGTTAGGGCAAACTTTTTTGTCGACTCAATTATGGCAAATTCAGTAGGCGTAAGTTATCCTGCTATTAACTCATCTGTTTTAGCAGGATTGACTGTTTTACTGCCGGATAAAAATGAACAGACAGCAATAGCTGATTATCTTGACAAAGAGACTAAAAAGATTGATAAAGCTATTCAAAAAATCAAATCCCAAATCGAAACTCTCAAGGAATACCGGCAGGTACTTATCGGCAATGTGGTGACGGGGAAGTTGAGGGTAAATTGATTGAAACAATAGGTACTAAGGAAGTCATAAGTAAGACCACATGGTTTGTCATTCCCGTTTGTCGGGAATCCTTCTGTAAGAAAGATGCTGGACAAGCCAGCATGACAGATCGAGGACTTTGATGTAGCATTACTTATGAACTTATTAGTAACAGATGTTTAACGCATTGTATAATAAGAATAAGATTTTTGAGAGGAGGTGAATTGAATGTCCACAACTGTTGAAAAGATAGCACTTGAGTTATTAGGCTTACCTGCTGAGTCCCGTGCATTGCTTGCTGAAAAACTTATTGAAAGCCTTGATGAAAAACAGGATAAGGATATAGAAGCCCTCTGGATAAAAGAGGCTAAGAGACGCAGCAGGCAAATTAAAAGCGGCAAAGTTAAATGCAAGCCGGCAAAAGATGTCTTAAGGGAAGCACACTTAAAACTGAAATGAAGGCAGTATTATTCCATCCAGAAGCTGAAGAAGAAATGATAGCTTCAGCAGTATTCTACGAAACCAGGTCAAAGGGCCTCGGTCATAAATTTCTGAATGAAATTGCACGCTCGTTAGATCTGATTTCTTCCTCGCCTAAAACATGGTCTTTCTTTTCTGAAGATATAAGACGTTTCCTGCTTAGACGATTTCCTTTTGGCTTGCTCTACGAAATTCATGATGATTACATATACATTATTGCTGTAATGCACCTCCATAGAGAGCCGTTTTACTGGAAAAGCAGGCTCAAATGAAAAAATCCAACCTCACCGAAAACAATTTTGAAACATCTCATGTCACCAAGACATTGGTTGACAATGGCTATGTTGAACGACAACCTGAAAATTATAATCAGGAACTATTTCTTGATTCTGAAATCCTTCTAAATTTTGTTAAAAACACCCAGCCTGATGAATGGGAGAAACTAAAGGAACAGTATTTAGGTGATACTGATAATGTATTTTTAAAACGTGTATCAAATGAAATTAGCAAAAGGGGAACGCTGGATGTTTTACGCAATGGGATTAAAGACAGGGGGGCTAAATTTGAACTTGCATATTTTAAGCCTGTAAGCGGTTTGAATCCTGAACATGAGAAGCTTTATAAACAAAATAAATTCAGCGTAATCCGCCA
>VGJH01000341.1 GCA_016867505.1 Candidatus Bathyarchaeota archaeon | reverse complement strand
GCTACGTGTTCCACCCGGTTTCATCATAACAACAAAAACCTGCATGGATTTCTTTGAGTCGGGTGGAAAATTCCCTGAAGGGCTTTGGGAAGAAGTTATTGATAAGGTATCAGATGTTGAGAAAAAGACTGGAAAAAAATTTGGTGACCCGAATAATCCGCTATTATTTAGTGTAAGAAGTGGCGCACCAGTTTCAATGCCTGGAATGATGGACACAGTGCTAAACCTTGGAATGAATGATGAAGTTGCGCATGGTTTTTCTAAATTAATTAAAAATGAACGTTTCGTTTATGATGCTTATCGTCGGTTTATTACAATGTTTGCAGATGTTGTGATGGGTGCTGAAAGGAAGATTTTTGATGAAATATATGAAGCTGAGAAAAAGAAAGAGAAAGTAAAAACAGACCCAGAATTAAGTGCTGCAGGTCTAAAAATTGTTGTTGAGACTCAGAAAAAACTCTACTTGAAAGAAGTTGGCACCGAGTTCCCAATGGATCCTTATCAGCAATTAAAAATGTCAATTGCTGCAGTGTTCAATAGTTGGAATACACCACGAGCAATAACATATAGGAAAATTGAAGGAATACCAGATGCGATGGGAACAGCATGCAATATTCAGACAATGGTATTCGGAAATTTTGGAGATGACTCAGGAAGTGGAGTACTCTTTACAAGAGATCCAAGTAACGGAGAAAAGAATGTTGTTGGTGAAATCTTATTTAATGCTCAAGGCGAAGATGTTGTTGCTGGACTTAGAACTCCTTTAGATCTTAATGATCTGAAAAAACAGAATCAAGTTATCCATAAAGAATTATTGGGTATTGTCGAGAAGCTTGAACAACATTATAAGGATATACAAGATGTTGAGTTCACGATTGAACGCGGAGTATTGTACATGCTCCAGACGCGAAGTGCAAAACGCACTGCAAAAGCAGCGGTAAAATGCGCATATGACATGGTCAATGAAAAACTGATAACAGATAAAGAAGCAGTTTTAAGAGTTGAACCAAGACAGATCGAATTCTTATTACATAAAAGCATAGACCCTGAAAGCGGAAAGAAAGCATTAACAAAAGGTTTACCAGCTTCACCGGGAGCAGCAATTGGTCAAGTAGTTTTTATACCAAAAGAAGCTGAGGAATGGAAAGCTGCAGGAAAAAAAGTGATTTTAGTTCGTCCAGAAACCACTCCTGAAGACATAGCAGGTATGGTGGCAGCGGAGGGAGTTTTAACAAGCAGAGGTGGCATGACAAGCCACGCAGCAATTGTTGCCAGAGGAATTGGTAAACCGGCAATAGTAGGTTGCGAATCTCTTCACATCGATTTAGAGAAAGAACAATTCAGTGTTGGGGATATACTAATTAAAAAAGGAGATGTAATTGCTATTGATGGACTCACTGCGGAAATATTTGAGGGCGAGGTTCCATTAGTTGAACCTAAAATTAGTGGAGAAGTCGAAATAATCTTAAATTGGGCTGATAAATACCGTAGACTTGGAATTTGGGCAAACGCTAACGATGAAGCTGATGCAACCAAAGCAAATATGAATGGTGCCCAAGGTATTGGATTAGCTAGAACGGA
>VGJH01000340.1 GCA_016867505.1 Candidatus Bathyarchaeota archaeon | reverse complement strand
AATGTTTTTACGAGTTAAATGCTTAAGCTGTGAAAGTGAACAGGTAGTGTTCAGTAGTTGTTCGCACGTTGTTAAATGCCGAACATGTGGAGAAGTAATTGCTGAACCAACCGGTGGAAAAGCTAAGATCAATGGATCTGTAATGGCTGTTTTAGGGTGAGTTTAATATGAGTTTTGGACGATCCGAATGGCCAGAAAATGGGGAGATGGTTGTAGCCACAGTTAGTCGGATCGAAACATATGGAGCATATGTTAATCTCGACGAATATGAATCAAAAGAAGCTCTACTACACATCTCCGAAATTTCTTCTCGCTGGGTTAGAAACATAAGAAACCATGTTAAAGAAGGCCAGAAAGTCGTCTTGCAAGTACTAAGAGTTGATGCGCCTAAAGGTCAAGTTGATCTTTCTCTACGTAGAGTAAATAGAGATGATAAGAGAAAAAAGCTTGAGCAATGGAAAAAGACTCGAAAAGCAGAAACACTCCTGAAACAAGCAGCTCAAACCCTGATGATGACGCCAGAAGACTTGTTTAACGAAATTAACCCTATCATAAGCACAAAATACAACAGCGTTTATGATGCCTTAGAAGAGGCAGCAAAGAAAGGCGTTTTAGTATTTAATGAGCTAGGAGTAAAGGATAAAACTGCTCAAGTCTTGGCAGATATTGCTAAAGATAAAATTGTGGTTAAAGGCGTGACTGTTCAAGGAATATTTGAAGCAACAGCTTTAAGCAGTCAAGGTGTAGAAGACCTCAGAAATGCTTTCATGGATGTTAAAACCTTGGGTGATGAGTTGGAGTCTTCAGTTAATATCTATACGCTTGGTGCACCAAAATATAGAGTAGAGGTAACCTCTGATGATTATAAGAAAGCAGAAATCGCGCTAGATAAATTAGTCAAGCACGCAGAAAAAATCTGGTCAGGTTTTGAAGGAAACCTGACATTTAAAAGAACATAGAAAGTGATTAAATGGTTTGGCTTTTAAGGCGTTGTCAGAGTTGTGGCACTTATACATTACATGAAGATAAGTGCCCAAAATGTAATGGCAATGTGATTAGCCCACACCCAGCAAAATTTTCAATGGAAGACAAATACCGAAAATATCGATTAATTATGAAAAGAACCGCAGAAAAAGAAGTATAAAAAAGAAAAAAAATCAATTTTGTTTATTCATTTAATACTAAGCCACCCTGACATCCTTGATATGCTTTAAATTGAACAAAGATAATTACAATTTCTATGGATAAATACGAATGCAGTGTCTGTGGCTATGTTTATGATCCTGCTGAAGGAGATCCCCCCAATGGGGTTCCTGCTAATACACAATTTGATAAATTACCTAAAAACTGGGTGTGTCCAATTTGTGGTGCTGGTAAAGAACTATTTACAAAAATAAAAGCATAATTATTAGAATTTGTTAAAATCTTCTTTAATCGTATCTAAGACAACATAAGTTCTTGTTCTCCTAATTGAAGAAGTTTCATTTAATTTTGTTGTGAATGCATCAAGTTCTTGTGTTGACTGAAATTTTGCTATTATGATAATATCGGTTCCACCAGTTACTTTGTAAATTGCATATATT
>VGJH01000339.1 GCA_016867505.1 Candidatus Bathyarchaeota archaeon | reverse complement strand
TAATTACAGAAGATATAAAGCAGGTAGAAAGGTATATTAACGATACTTGGAAGCAATTTACAACGCAGAAAGAGATTAGATTAAACAAGGTATTCCCAGAGCCAGAGAATATAGGTTTAAGGCATATCTGGAAGTATGGCTCTGTCGATTTAGTAATTTATAGAGATGATAAACCTGTTTGTATTATTGAATCAGGCGGTGCTCATCACTTTGAAGAAAAGCAGAGTCTTAATGATAGACGCAAATGGAAACTCGCAGAACAGAATAATGTAAAATGTCTTAATATGATGAATGGTTTAATGCAAAGACTATCTAAACGCAAATGGAGGGCATTGTTGGGTAGATATTTATTTGGGTGTAAGGGTGAATTAAACAATACATAAAATAGTCATAAAGTTAGTTAAAAATGATGAGAAGAGGTAAGTAAATGAAAAAGAAATGGTCAATTGTTGCAAGGATATTTACAGGAATGTGGAATTTTATCAAATGGCTTATCAAATGGCTATGGATTAATATTAATAGACCACTAATTGTTGCTGTGGTTTCTATATGGTATTTGAATAGAATTTACGCCAATTATAACATGATTGATACATTAAATAAAACAATTCTTACCCTTCCTTATGCATATACATATAACTATATGGGGGCAACGAATGAAAGAGAAAATAGGTTGAGAGAAATTTTAGATAATGTTCCGATACAGG
Source organism: Candidatus Bathyarchaeota archaeon (assembly GCA_016867505.1). Taxonomy (GTDB): domain Archaea; phylum Thermoproteota; class Bathyarchaeia; order TCS64; family TCS64; genus UBA8941. Next base: position 877 of record VGJH01000339.1, on the reverse strand, counting down.
TTAGTATTGATGAAGAAAAGCATTTTTGGTTTGGAATTGTTAATAAAAATTATAAAAGCCTAAAAGACGTGTCCTTAACTTTAATTTTTCCAAAAGATATTGAAGTTAAAAATTGGAAAGAACAAGGTTGGATAGAATATCAACCTAATGAACAATATACATATAATTTTGGTGTAAATATCCATAATGGAATGGGCCAAAATTCAAAGCCATTGATATTAAAATTCTCTAAAAAAGGAGATTACCCAATAAATTACTATATTTCAGGAGAAGATATCCAGAGAAAAGATAAAAATTTTACTATAAGAGTTAACTAAATTTACTAATAGATTTCAACCGCATAGGTTGAATTAATACAAGTGCGTTAAATAAATTTACACTTAAGCCCAAGTTTACGAATGAGCATAAGGAGCGCAAGGAGCATGTATATGAGGAAAAACTTCTCCGTAAGTTGCTTCATTAGCTCCCCCTTTAAGGGGATGGGGGTGCTTGTAGGAGAAGTTTAGCCGAATACTCCGAGCACCGCAAGCGAAGAAGTAAATTGGGCTTAAACTTAGAATGAAAATCAAAATCTGCGGGATAACAAATTTGGAGGATGCGGTGCTGACGGAGAAACTTGGGGCGGATGTACTGGGTTTTGTGTTTGCAAAAAGCCCAAGGAAGATTACAGAGCAAAAGGCGCATTCAATCTTAAAACAACTTCCAAAGTCCATAAAAAAATGCGCTGTATTTGTGAATGAGAAAGAAGAGATAGTAAAAAAAATCCAGAAAAGACTTAAGTTTGATTATCTTCAGTTTCACGGAAATGAATCGCCTGAATATTGCAGTTCCTTTAAAAATACAGCAAAGATAATAAAGGCATTCAGGCTTAAGAATT
>VGJH01000338.1 GCA_016867505.1 Candidatus Bathyarchaeota archaeon | reverse complement strand
CTATGCTGACCATATTCTAAACATTTTTGCGAGAAAACTATTTTTGGCTTAGCCATCTTCCAGATAATTTACTGTTTAGGTACTTAATAAGAATATGATGTTGAGTGATTAGTACATTACCGATTCAAGTGTTGAGGTATTGCTCTTTTTGAAACTTTAAAGATAATAAGGCACGTTGCTTTAAATATCTTAATGGTAATTAAAGAAATCCTTCTCCTCGGTGACTCTAGGTTACGAAATAAATCTGACTCTGTTCAGGATTTTTCGAAAATTGATAAAATCCTAATTGATTTAAAAGACACTCTTACTCAGCAACAGAAAATTTATGGTATGGGACGTGGGATTTCAGCGCCACAGCTTGGATATAATTTAAAAATTGTTTACATTCAAATGCCTGATAGGAGTTTTTACCTTATTAATCCAGTAATCAAATGGTCAAGTGATGAGACTTTTGATGTTTGGGACAGTTGCTTCAGTTTAGAAGTTGCTTTCTTCGTTAAGATTAAGCGTAGTAAAACCATTAGAGTAAAGTATTATGATGAGACAGGGAAGGAAAATTTAGTAGAATTCAGTGATGGCATGAGTGAGCTTTTACAACATGAGATTGATCACTTGGAAGGGATTATATGTAGTGATCATCTGAAAAATTCTAAAGACATTATAATGAGATCTGAATGGGTAAAAAACTATAAACAAACTGGTTTAGGAATGTAAGATAACTGGATTCATTTAATTGTAGGCTTTAATTTCCATAGAGCTTTATCCATTCTGTCAATTGCTTCATTCATGATTGTTTCGCTTGTAGCAAAGTTAATTCTTTGAAAACCTTCTCCTCTTGGTCCATATCCTGAACCTGTGCCCAAAGCTACTTTTGCTTCCTTTAATAAGTATTCATTCAATTCTTTACTATTCATTTTGAAATTAAATTTACAGAATGGTACATAAGTGCCATCAAAATCCCTGAAATCTACCCCTGGTATCTCATTCATTCGTTTAAGCATCAGTGATTTAATTTTTGTCAGATGCTTAATCATTCCTTGACGCCACCAATCCATCTTTTTGCTCAACATAACATTCGCTGCTGCTCTACTGAGAGATGAAGTTCCTCGTTGAATGTTTGCTGAAAGTTTTTTGTAAGTATCAATTGTAGTTTTGTCTGTTGAGGCTAAATATCCGATTTGTAAACCTGCTACTCCGAAGGTTTTGCTGCATCCCCAACTGGTTGTTGTCAGAGCAGATGTTTCAGGATTTAATGAGGCTAAAGAAACATGTGGCTTATCATCAAACCTGACATCCTCCCATAATTCATCGACAATGATTTTGATCTTCTTATCTACTGCAATATCTGCAATTGCTTTAAGCTCATCCGCAGTCATAACTCGACCGGTTGGATTATGTGGATTACATACACTGATCAACTTCGTTTTATCAGTCATTAAATCCTTCAATTTCTCTGTATTGAACCTGTAATTCTCATCATATTCAAGAGGCCAATAAACAACCTTAGCCTGAACCCCATTGGCTACACTTCTGAAAGTACCATACATAGGGTCATTTACAATTACTTCATCTCCTTGTTTACAAGTTGCATG
>VGJH01000337.1 GCA_016867505.1 Candidatus Bathyarchaeota archaeon | reverse complement strand
TCCCTTCATTATCGGTGAGGTTAACACTAATATTGCGGGATTATACAGTTTCCTATTTTTTACTGTAGTAATCTTAGCAGGTATGGTACCTTGGTATATACATACTCATTTTAAACCCACTTATTTAATGGAAGAAAGTACAATGAAAATCCAAGAAGGAAAAACACATAATGGAGAAAGCATTGCTACAGTTGAATATATAATAACCACTGAATTGCCAGAGAAAGTCAAAAAATCTATCTTCATTGAAACCAAAGAAACTAAAATATTATTAAAGAGTACTACTGATGATGCCTTTACAAGAAGTTACGAGATACCTGCTGGATTCGGTTTAGAAGGTATCGACTATGATTATGATGAAAATTTCCTAGTTCTTAAGCTTCATTTAGTTCAAGAACGCTAGAAGACTTTTAACTTACTTTTACACAAGCTGTTGCGATAGCTGTGCCTAAAATATTCAATCTTGGAGAACAACACCCCAAACTCAAAGATGTTTACATGATTTATGGTGATGGGTTATGTAGCAACATTTTTGTCATTGGTAAAGAAAAAGCAACAATAATTGACACAGGAGTAGGTAACTGGATGAACCCAGTCTGGCCTCAACTTACTGAAATTGGAATTAAACCACAAAATGTGGATAAAGTCATTATTACACATGCACATCACGATCACGCTTCAGGTGTATTTATTATCCTTGAAAAATCAAAACCCAAAGTATATGTTCATCAGAGAGACACAAAATACATTGCTTCATACTTGGGAGATACTCTAGTTAAAGTTGAAGAGGGAGACATTATTCAAACTGAACTTTGGCCACTTGAAGTAATCTGGACACCAGGTCATACTGAAGGAGGAATGTGTCTTTATGTTAGAGAAGAAGGTATTCTTTTCAGTGGAGACACTGTTTTTCCAGAAGGAAATTTTGGTAACTTTAGTGGCGAATCCGGAAGCTATCGACAGTTATTAAATTCAATAAAAAAACTTTCACAATTTAAAGTAGAAATAATGCTTGCTGGCCATGGAGCACCTGTATATGAGGATGCTGAAAATAATATTAAAATGGCTTTAGTTGGCATAGAGATGTACGCATAATTTTTTCAATAAATAAAATGAAGCCAAAAAATGCTATTTTTATCATTTCGATAAAATATATTATAAAATATTTTATTTAACTAGGATGACTCCTACTGCATGTTAATTACGACCCACGAAGGTTTGAAACAGCTTGGAGTAAAAATTTTCACTGCTTTAGGTGGAGACTTAAAATCTTCAACCTTCATGGTTGAGACTCTTGTTGAAGCAAATCTCACTGGTCATGATAGTCATGGCGTCTGGTATTACCCAGTGTATTCTCAGAGAATCAGGGATGGCTGGATTAGACCCTCTGAACATCCTGAGATAATTAAAGAAACTAAAAATTCTGCTTATATCGATGGTAGATGGGGTTTTGGTCAGATAACAGCTAAATTAGTAATCGAAACTGCTGTTGAAAAAGCTAAAACTGGGATGGTCTCAGCAGTAGGTGCTTTTAATTGTAATCATATTGGACGTCTTGGATACTATACTGAATGGGCAACCAAACAAGGCATGATTG
>VGJH01000336.1 GCA_016867505.1 Candidatus Bathyarchaeota archaeon | reverse complement strand
GTGGACTCCTGAAAGCTGCAATTGAAATTATGAAGAGGCGTGGCGTTAAGATTGTCGAGGGATACCCTGTGACTCATACTAAAGATGGACGAAGGATTGCCAGCAAGATGGCTTGGACTGGACCAGAAAAGGTTTTTGAAGAGTTTGGATTCAAAACGGTTCAGTCTGAAGTTCTGCTCAGGCCTTTAGTTAGACTGGATTTGAGATGATTTTAAAGCCAACTAAATTGCTATATGTTGAAGTCCATTTGCTTATATAAACACCTGAATTAAGGTAGTATGAACTGAGGATAAAACCTACTGTTAGAAATCTTATATCCCAAATAAAACTCGTAATATCGGGCTCGGTGGGATTCGAACCTATGGTGAGTGGAGACATCACCCGCAATTCCAAATTTTTTATTAGTTAATCGATAATTTTATTTTAACATATACTTAACTCAATATTGGTGTTGAATTTATGGCAAAGTATAGAGAGACAACATTAGAGGAAATTTATGCCATTCGGGATAGAATCAAGGATATAGTAGTCAGAACACCACTGGTTAAGTTAAACTATGATGAAGCACCAGCAGAAATCTACCTAAAACTGGAGAACTTACAACCAATTGGCGCATTCAAGATTAGAGGAACAGCAAATGCAATGAGACAAATTAATCCGTCAGACCTAAAAGATGGAGTATGGGCTTTCACTAGTGGAAATCATGGTAGAGGATTAGCGTACATTGCCAAAAAAATGGGCGTAAAATGCACCATATGGACAACCGATGAAACACCACCACTGAAAATAAAAGAACTTAAAAACTTAGGAGCAGAGGTGAATGTTTTCCCATATCCGAAAACTAGAGAAGAATGGGATAAAATGGAAGATATTCGGGCTTCAATGAAGGGTTTGGAGATAAGTGGAAGAGATCCCAAAGTAACTGCAGGATACGGGCCATTAGGGCTAGAAATCTTAGAAGATCTTCCTGATGTTGATGCAGTGTTGATGCCCTTTGGTGGAGGTGGATTAAGTTGTGGTCTTGCTCCGGCTATTCGATCATTAAATCCTGATATTAAATTGTATGGCTGTGAAATTGAGACTGCTGCTCCTCTTGCTGCTAGTTTTAAAGCTGGTGAGAGGGTTGAGGTTGAGAGGATTCCTAGTTTCATTAATTCTATTGGTTATGCGCGGTTCATGCCTTTTGTATGGGATATTGTGAAGAAGAGTCTTGATGGTTCTATAGTTGTTAGTTTAAGGGAAGTTTGTGATGCTATTAGATTGATGGCTGAGAAGAACAAGGTCATTGTTGAGGGTGCTGGCGCGGTTTCGGTTGCTGCTGCTTTGTCTGGTAAGGCTGGTTCAGGCAAGATTGCTTGTGTGGTATCTGGTGGGAACATAGACTTAGAGATGCTGGTTACAATAATTCAAGGAAAGATACCAGATAAAGTATAGAACTATAATCGATGATTTTATCCTCACATATTTTTTCATTTATCTGGAATATACTTATCTAAAGTTGAAGGAACAACGTAGGATGGATCCAAAGTTTTCAAATACTTTGACATCTCACCAGCAAGATACTCCCAATCCTTAAGGTAGAATTTGCCAGTATACCTCCTCCG
>VGJH01000335.1 GCA_016867505.1 Candidatus Bathyarchaeota archaeon | reverse complement strand
TTTAAAAAATCTATGAAAAGAAAATAAGTAGATAATCTACTCTTTAATAGTTAATAAAAAGGATGCATCTGTATGTCTAATTTCTCTAATGATAAAAAAGCATTGGACTTTGAAATTATTAATGCAAAGAATCGTGTGATTAGTGAGGATGAAATAAGACAGATTGCAGAAATTGAACATAGTGCTGAAGTTAAAAAATGGCTAGTGATTCATCTTGAGGATACCATTGAAAAAGAGTATTCTGGTTATAAACAATTTTTTAAAGATTTGAAAAAAGAAAAAGAAGCAGAGGTGTTGATTGCCCGAATTAATGGTATTATTCTAGGATTTCTAGTATTATGGCGTCTTGAAGACTACATGAATCATGTTGTTAGTGTCGGTATCAGTGTTAATCCAAACTATTGGGGAAAAGGAGTAGCTACTCAGTTAATCAATTCAGCGATTACTTTGGCTAAGGGAATTGGCGTGAAACGACTTGAGGTAGAGACTATTGCAGAGAATTGGGGGATGAGAAAAGCAGCAGAAAACGCTGGTTTCAAATTTGAATCAACAAAACCTAAACGATTGTTTAAAGATGGAAAATATTATGATGAGGTTACATATTATTTATTAATTGAAGAAAATTAGACTGCCTAGTATTTTTAGTTTTTAATTTATTTATAAACTTCTAATGGGGGAAATATCTGTGATTCTTTTAACATTACCATTTTGTTTAATGTATTGATGGGTTGCGCCACCTAAGGCTTCAATGGTTCCGTCAGGTAACACTTTTATTGCTGCTCCTGATGGGATTCCGTAGCCTATAGTGCCGTCTTTTTCCAAAATTAATAATGATTGCAGTTCTTCCCAACCATCTTGTTCACCATGTGTATCACATAATATTGGTGCAATTCCTAGGCACGGGAATACTTCAGCAGAAGCATCATTATTGGGATCAGTCCAAAGTACCCACTCTATAGCTAACATAATGCTGCCTGCTGATATTCCTAAAAATAGTTTACCACGATTATAAAGCTCAACTAATATCTCTACCATGTTCTTTTCTTTAAGAATCTGCATCCCATGCTCAACATCGCCACCACTAATGTAAATTATATCAGCAGATTCTAAAATATCCTGAGCTTTTTTGAGATCTGCTTTTTTTGGTGAGATTACAGAGTGTTTTATCTTACCCGCACCTGCACTTTTGAGAGATGTAGTCATCATTAAGTAGAAGGGTTTGCTGTCATTGTTTGCTACTCCAACATATGCTATTGTTGGTGATTTTACGCCACTTTCTCTATATACTTCATGTAATAGTGAGTTTAGGGTTTGTTCATTTCTTGGTCTTCCTCCTGCGAGGAGGTAAACAGGTTTTTTTGAGCTCATGTGTGGTCTCTCTTATTTTATTGCTTAACGATATAGCTTTCTTCTAAATAATCTTCGATATTTAAAGGAAATTGTGCTTTTGAGAAACAAAATTTCCCCGAACTTTCGAGAGGGATCCTGTTATCGTAAATTATTGCGATGTCCGCTTCATTACCATAAAGTTTCTTCAATTTTAATAATAATTCTTCAGATAATTTCTGTTTGTCTTCAGTATGACTAGTTAAATGAAATTCAAA
>VGJH01000334.1 GCA_016867505.1 Candidatus Bathyarchaeota archaeon | reverse complement strand
TTGGGGGTGATAATGTTTCTAGCTGGAAGCATTGCACCAATACCTTGGGAATTAGTTCTTCTCCCTGCAGGAGCATCAGGATTCGATCCTTTAATAGCCGCTTTATGTGCAGGTGTAGGAGCATCTATTGGTAGCATTATTGGCTATCTTGTTGGAGTGTTTTTGGGCAGAGCCATAATTATGAAGTATGGTAAATATTTCTTAATCTCTACAGATACCCTTCATCATGCTGAGCAGTGGATTGTACGTTGGGGGGCTCCGACTACATTAATTTTAAGAAGCGTTCAGTATCTACCCTATAAAACCTATAATCTAGCTGCAGGGATCTCTCAGATGAAATTTTCTTTATATCTAGTTTTAACTTTGATTGGCACTGTTTTTAGGTGTTTTTATATGATTTATTTTGGCAGTATTACCCAGTTTAACACAAATAATTTAATATTCTTGATGTTAATCTTCTTTTTAGCAAGTATATTACTACCATTAACTAGAAAAAATTACGTTAAAACTGTGTAATTATCTTTTAAATAATATATTATTTTTGTTTAAATCCCACCATTGGTCGAAAGTTAAATTTCCATAAACTTTATCGTAATCAATTGTTGGAACATATGTTGGATCAAGTATTTTGAAACTTTTTTCAAGCCTAGCAGTCTGATATTTCTGGATCTCTAGAAGTTTCTGTATTGAGTGAATATAATCTAAATCTGTTTCGAGAGTTTTAATATAACCATTAATTGTATTATTTTGAATTATTATTAGTTGGTATTGAGTTTGGTTAACTTTTTCAAGTGTAGTGATCTGAGCTTGCATATACGGGATGGTTTCAACTTGTGCTACCAGTATATCCACTTGTTTGATGAGATTGTTTAATTGGGGAAGTAGTATAGCTGTACTTATTCCTACACCAATTAAAATTGAGACTGTTATTGTTAACACTTGATTTCTCGTGATTGTGATCGTGACCATGAAACTAGAAGAGAGGTGGCATGATAAAAAAATATCTAAACTAATTTAGTTTTCACTCAATTATAGGAGAAACCTTCTATATCTCCTGAGATTTTATTTTTTGAATAATATGGGCAGCATACTTGCCATAGTCTCTCATCCTGATGATGAGACTTTTGGGTGTGGTGGAACACTTGCACTTCATGCAGCCAAAAATGATGATGTTAAAGTGCTTTGTCTGACTTGTGATCCTAAAGATCGGTTAATTGAGATCAAGAATGCTTGTAAGGAGCTTGGGATAAGTGAACCCATTGTTTTCAATGAAACTGAAGTGTCAGTTAATAAAATTTTGATTAAGCGTGTATCGGATGTTATTGTAGCATTGAAGCCAAATATCGTGTTTACTCATCTTCCCTTTGATTATCATTCTGATCATAAATCAGCATATTCTGTGGTGAAGGAGGCGATTGAGTGGGCTGCTCATACAACCACATATTCTGAACCCTGGTTAGTTGAGCGCCTGATGTTAATGGAGATTAATACTCTTATCTCAACTCCTCATATCCTCATTGACGTATCAGATTTTTATGATTCGAAGAAGAAGGCTATTCAAAAATACTCAAGTCAGCTGGCCAAGTTTAATTGGGGATATTATGAG
>VGJH01000333.1 GCA_016867505.1 Candidatus Bathyarchaeota archaeon | reverse complement strand
TAGTACCTGATCTCCCACCAAAGAAACTTTTATTGAAAACACTTGACAGTGCAGTAAATCATAGTAAAGCAAATGGTAGACCATTAACTCAGATGGTGACTTCAGAGGCATTCAAAAATTGTGGGAAAACCATCGTGTATAAGAATGAACGTGGAAAAGCGGTTGAAAAATATTTAGAAGCTAGTCTACTTGATTTCCTAATAAAGCAAGGAAAACTAGAGAAGGATAAAATCCTATATGTAGCTGGAAAGCCTAAGAAAGAATACGATATTGATCATTTGTATTCTGCATTTTCTGAACAAGCTAAGGGAGCCTGCAACGTTATTACTTTGAAACCAAGCAAAGTAATTGCATTTAAAAGAAATAAAAAAACCCTAAAAGAACTTAGGGATAATGGAATCACAGTAATTGAATGGGAAGACAGCCACTTGGACATGCTAGGAGGACCTCATTGTAGCACGAGCCCTCTTAGCCGTGACCCTTAGAGTTTATCAATAAATCTGCTAACAGAAGTGTAAAAGTCATTAGGATTGTCTTTCATCATGTTGTGCCCTGCGTTTGGTACATAGTGGATTGGGAAGACCGCTGCAAGTCTCTTTTCAGACTCCCATTGCCCCTTATTTTTTTCTCCATAAACAGCTAAAATGGGTATATTAAGAGACTTCAATCGTTGGAATAATTCATCTTTTTTAGATATTTCAACTAAATCAACTGAAGAATAATAATTAGCTTCAGGAGTTCCTCCCCTTCTTTTACTTCTTGTAGGATTTTTTTTCAAATAATCTTCCTCTTCTTGATTGAAAATTTTTAGATAATCATCAAAACTGTTTTTGGTAATTTCCCCACTTAGGAAACAGTCACCATAATCTAAATTTCCTTCAGTATAGAGGATACCTTTGACCCTTCCAAATAACATTTCAGCTAGCATAACTCCAATCGGGCCTCCCATCGAGTGTAAAATTAATACTAAATCGGTGGAAATTTTTAGGATTTCTAACTGTTTTTTTATGATTGTTGCTTGATCATAGAGTTTATAACTGAAATTTTTGGGTGCAACAGAGCCTCCATGCCCCGGTAAGTCAATAACGAGATTATTGTATAAAGTTAAATTAGGGTAATTTGCGATGCCTCTAAAATCCTCTTTTGTTCTATTTAAGCCATGAATCCATATCAATGTCAAAGGTTTCGTTCCTGGAAGGTAGGTATATGATAAAATTGTGGCTTCACTGCTTGATGTTCCTTGATTCACATTATTAGATTGTATCTCTCATTTGATAAATGTTAAATGAAGTGTCTGATTTTACTACTTAGGTGAGCCTTTTTTGACTAACTTCATTGAATCTTCTGCCATCATTCTAAAGCCTTTCCTTAGCTTTTCTAAATTATTTTTCATGGATGTCCCTTGGTTGCCTGAATGTTCCCAATGATAAGTCGGGGATTTACATGGATTATCATTACAACCTGCACAGGTTGATAACTGCTTCTCTCGTGCACAATTTCTTGTTGGACACTCTGAGGTCCATTTAAAAACTCTGGTCGATGAACACCCATCACAAATTACATCATCTGCAGAAAATTTTCTTTCCTTTGTTGAGAAGAGTGCTGCCACGTAATCAAGTTTTG
>VGJH01000332.1 GCA_016867505.1 Candidatus Bathyarchaeota archaeon | reverse complement strand
TTATCATGGTAAATTCTGGAAACTGAAAAATGCGCTTAACTACCCATTACCAGTCCAAAAACCTCTTGAGATCCAGATTGGCGCAGTTAAACCATACTTAATTAAAATGGCAGCCCGACACGCAGACGGATTAAACATAAGAGCAGACTTGGCAACCCTAGCTAATGATAAGCAGATCTATTTAAAAGAATTAAAAAAACAGGGAAAAGATCCTAAAAAATTCCATTACACTGGTTTTGAGCATACTATGATCTGGTGTAAAGATGAAGCAGAGTATGATGTATTAGCAAAACAACAGGCTCAAAGGGGAAGAACTACACCAGAGTATGTTAAGAAATATCATTTCGTAGGAACAACAGAAGCACTCATTGAAAAGCTTAGAGCAGCTGATGAATTGGGTTTAGAGATGATGGTGATCTATGTTCGCCCAGCATCAACCTTGTCAGAAGCTAAGGAGAGGTTGTCAAGCTTCAGGGATGAAGTTGTTAAACAACTTTAATTTTTATTAAGAATCCGTTGATTAAGCTAATCCTTATACTTATCAATCTTTACAATCTGTGAAGTGAATTCAAGTGTCACAAAACTACCTTGTCATTGTTGCCCTCGGAGACAGTTTAACGACTGGTTTCCAAAACCCTACACCAGATAATCCAGCAGGATTAGAGTATCCCTATCCACGACTTCTACAAAATATGATGTGGAATGAAGTTAAAAAACTAAAAATTGACCTCAACCCAATTGTTGAAAATGAAGGAGTTGTCGGTGAGAGCACAAAAGGCTTGTTACGTCGTTTTGATTCAACAGTATCAAGACTCAAACCGGATTACGTCGTTATATGGTCGGGCATAAACGATCTCACTTCAGGCGTCCCAGCAGATGATGCAGTATCAAATTTGAAGGAAATTTATAAAAAAACAAGGGCAATAAACGCAACTCCAATTGCATGCACCCTCACACCAATAGTAACAGTGTCTAAAGTTGTTGAAATAATTAAAACATACAATAAAAAAATTGAGGAGTTAACAAAATTAGAAAACATCCAACTAATTGATCTATACAAGAGCCTATCGAATGAGGAGGGACAACTAAGAACAGAATACAATAATGATGGAATTCATCTTAATGCTAAAGGATACACAAAGGTTGCCACAACAATTTTTGAAGAAGCAATTAAACCAATTATTCAGAAAATGAAGTGTCTATAATATGTTCAATCCACTTAGAAAAAAATTAGGTAATATATCCAAGCTGCCTTAAATAATTTCTAACCGCAGATTTTACGAAGTCAGGTACACTGGTGTACCCATGCTTGCCACTTGTGATTACTTCTTCAATTTTTTCAGCTAAATTTTCTGGAAGGTTAACTGTATGATATTTATATTTCTTATCAGACATGCATTAAAAACAATTAATTTTTAACTTAAAAATCTTTATCTTTTCAAATTTAATAAGAAAAATTAGCTATTATTGGCGATTTTGAAAAAAGAGACGTAAATTTAGATTACCATTTTTAAAATATTGGAATGAATAAAATAATGATTCAATTTGATGTAGAATCATCTTGAGCAGGTACAATGATCTCGATTGGAGCAACTTCAATTTTATCAAAGTTAGATAACGGATTCTT
>VGJH01000331.1 GCA_016867505.1 Candidatus Bathyarchaeota archaeon | reverse complement strand
GCTATCAGCATCAAATTTATATTCTTTTTGAAGATTTAACCCCCTAAATTTTAACTGTTTTTTATTTGCTGTTACCTTATACATTGAAAAAGTCGGAGTCGCAGTAATTAATTCAGCTCCCTCAGGAATAGTGTCAAGTAAAAGGTCAATAATTTGATCTCCACTAGCACCCATAACAATTTGATTTTCTTCAATGTTTAGATAAGAGGCTAAAGAAATACATATATCATTTAATTCATTTGTTGGATAAAATCGTAAGTCGCAATCTTTGTTTGCTTGATAAATTATTTTCTGTATAAATTTTTTCTCTAAAAACATGTTTTCATTTGCATCCAATTTTAATATTTCTTTTTTTGGGAGACCAGTTTTTTGTGAAATACTTTCAATACTAAGACTTGGAATATATTGATTAAGTGAGTCAATTCTACGATAAAATTCTTGTAGCTTCAATTAGACACCCTTTTTAAGATTGCTGCAGCATGATTAACTAAACCTTCAGCTTCTGCTAGAGATATTATATTTTCAGCAATTTCTATCAAACCTTCTTTTTTTGACTCAACAATGCTTATTGTTCTTAGAAAATCTAATACAGTGAGTCCTGAGTGGATTTTGCCATAACCTTCTGTGGGTAAAACATGGTTAACCCCTAATAGGTAATCAGTCGCAGAAACTGGAGAGTTTGACCCAAGCAATATTAATCCAGCATTGGAAACTTTTTCAGCAATTTTCATAGGTTCTTCAGTCATAATTTCAAGGTGCTCAGGCGAGAATTTATCAATAAACTGTACTGCAATACTCAAATTTTTAGCAAGATATATGAATCCTCCAGCTGATAGAACTTCGTTAACATAACTTATTCTAGAAATTTTTTTGAGATTTTCATCAATTATTAGTTGAACTTTTTGAGCTAAAACCTCAGAATCTGTGATAAGGCCACAAACGCCTCCAGGACCATGTTCTGCTTGTGAAATAAGATCAAGAGAAATTAGGGTGGGATCTGCTGAATTGTCTGCGATTATTAATACTTCTGTTGGACCAGCTGGCTTATCAATTGCTACCCATTTAGAGACTATATTCTTAGCTGTTGTAACATATTTATTTCCAGGGCCAACAATTTTATCGACTTTTTTAATTTTTTCTGTACCAAAGGCTAGAGCAGCAATCGATTGCACTCCTCCAATTCGATAAATGGTTTCAACCTCACAAAGATCTGCCGCTACCAGAGTTAATGGGTTAACTTTCCCATAGGAGTCTGGAGGAGTGACAACAGAGATTTCTTTAACCCCCGCTACTCTCGCAGGTACAATATTCATTAATGCAGTACTAGGATAGGACGCTTTACCTCCAGGAACATAACAACCTAAACTTCTCAACGGACGAACACTATTAATAATTTTAACACCCTTAAACTCACAATCAAATTTTAATGACTCAAATCTTTTCTTTTCAACAATTTCTAATCGTTCTTTAACTTTTTGTAACGATTTTAGTTGTAAATTAGAAAGTTTTTCATATGCTGATTTTATTTCTGTTTCTTGAATCAGAAATTTATCGGGAGTTAATTTTACTTTATCAAATCTTTCAGTGTATTCTTGAACAGCCTTATCTCCTCTTTTTTTAATGTCTTCAACAA
>VGJH01000330.1 GCA_016867505.1 Candidatus Bathyarchaeota archaeon | reverse complement strand
TGTTTTGACTTAACTGCATTACCAAAGATACGTTAACGTCAGCTTGGAGAAGCGCACGTTGAAAGTCACGAATGAGTTCTTTAACTAGTACAGAGTCAACTACTGGTGCCTTGAAGACTTTTTGAAGAGCCTCATAGAGACTTGAACCAAGTTTTTCAAGAACCATGCTATCTTCACATTAAATGTATCTACAACTATCCTGTAATCAACTGATTAAAGCTTGTCCTAAAAACTAGATCCTAAATTATCAATAAATACCATTAATATAATTAATGAATTTATGCGAATAAAGAGAATTACCTTTTAAAGTCATAAATTAAATGAGATATTAAAATGATCAATAGTGGCTATCCTCAAGGAGTACCAATCAGTATCAAATATCCTGAGATTCCTACCTACTCTTTTCTTGAAAATAATGCCCGAAAATATCCTTCCAGACCTGGTCTAATATTCTATGGAAACAAAATGACATATAAAAAAATCTGGGATGATGCTCTTTGCCTAGCGAATTCATTACAAAAACTTGGTTTAAAACATGGAGACCGAGTGGGTTTATTGTTACCAAACTCACCTCAGTTTTTGATAGCTTTTAATTCAATTTTTATTGCTGGAGGAATAGTTGTACCAATTAATCCACTTAACCCAATTACTGAAATTAAGAGGGAACTTGATTACACTGAGTGCCAATTTTTAATTGTGCTGGATAGGCTTATTGAAAAAATTCCAACAGATTATTCAGGTATATTGATAATTTCAAAAGCTGATCATTATGCAGCTTGGTATTATAAATTAGCTAATAAAATATCATCTAAGCAAAGACCTAATAAGAATGGGTTAAAATTTGAAAACCTATTAATTGAAGGCCCCACTAATCAGATTGAAAAATTTAAAGTTAAAGAAGAAATTGCAGTCATTATTCATACTTCTGGAACCACAGGAGATCCAAAAGGGGTTATGTTAACACATTACAATTTAGTTGTAAATGCTTTACAGAGTTACCACTGGTTACGAGGTTGGGGGTATTCATCTAAGCCTCAAAAATTAGGTTGGCCAATTATATTATGTGCTGTACCTTTTTTTCATAGTTATGGATTAAACATTTTGAATGAAGCATTAAGTTATGGATGCACTTTAGCTCTTATCCCAGACCCTAAACCTAAAGCAATTTTAGAGATGATACAAAAATATGAGATTACTCACCTACCTCTTATTCCTCGATTTGTTTTAGAGCTGTTAAACTATGAAGAATTGTCTAAAATCAATTTACAAAGCATCACCATGTGTAGCAGTGGAGGGGCTGCAATTCTTCCAGAAGTAATGAAAAAATTTGAGAAACTTACAAACTGCCGATTTTATCAAGGTTATGGATTAACAGAAGCTGGGCCAGTTACCCATGCTACCCCGGTTGAAGGTAATCCCAATTATTTAAGCCCAGGTTTTCCTTATCCAGATACAATCGCTAAAATTGTTGATCTTCAACTTGGTGAGGTAGATATGCTACCAAATATGGAAGGGGAATTGATTGTAAGAGGACCTCAAATTATGAAAGGATACTGGAAGTTACCAGATGAAACATCTAAGGTTCTTCGTGATGGCTGGCTGTTTACTGGTGATATAGCTAAAATTGATGAAAAT
>VGJH01000329.1 GCA_016867505.1 Candidatus Bathyarchaeota archaeon | reverse complement strand
CAAAAACATAGATTGCCCTAAATGTTGTAAGCCAATGCAAATAGCTGAAATGTCTGATAAATTAACCGATAAACCAGTTATAATCAATTTCTGTGAAAAATGTGGAATACAGGTTCATGAAAAAAAAGGACAAAGAGTATTCCATTCAATGAGCGACAAGGAGGAGAAGGCATGACCTGTGGTGACTGTGTTCACTTTAAAGATCACCCAATATCGCCATACTTCTCTAAAACTGGTTTTTGTGATGATAACTGGATGCTGATTGAAGAATATGCGGCACCTTGCAAGGCCTTCCATCAAGTAGCCACAAAGGAGGACAAGAAATGATGTATGATGTAGATTTTTTTCAAAAATTGTTCTCATCGGAGAAATGGACACAATATTGGGAATCTAAGACAGAATCCATGCGTCTAGCTATGGAAGATTATTTAATAATGGTTCGTATTGATGGTTCCCCTAGATCAACATTTGCTGAAAAATATGGCGTATCTGAGCTTACGTTAAAAGCTCATACATGGGCTTTAAGAAAATCAGGGATACTCCCTAGAGAAGACTATCATAAGTTTTCTTTTCTTCGCGCAGAAACAAAAAAGAAACAAATACCAAGAGAATATTGGGTTGAAAGAGGCAAAACCCAAAAAAGGAATTGGATACGAGATAAAATATTAGATATGTCGGATAAAGAATTGAATGAACTTATCCGCTTCATAAATAGGAGAGAGGATGATGGGGATTAGAATTAATTTTGATGATGATATTGTACGGGATGTAAAAGATATTCAGGCGGGGCAACTGATAATTGAAATCCTTGAGGTTCTTGAAATTCAGTTTGAGCGAATAATTATTACCCCCACAGAGGACGAGAATAAAATAGAGGGCGTGGATCTCAAAGATTGGAAATAGAAATCAAAGGCTATCTTAGAAAGAAGAAGGGTGGTAAACGTAAATGCATCAATGTGAAAAGCCATGTTAGAAACCAGAAGGGGTGTAAAAGATGAAGAAAGAAGGATTATTGAAGAAATGGGGGTGCGAGTCTATAGAGGATTTCACCAAACTGGTGGGGGCAATCTGTAAATTATATGATTCAATGGCTTACGATCTGGCTTTAGTCACCTTAGAGGCTTCAAAACCTAAACCCCAATCCTAAAACAGTGTCATCCAACGGACGGGGTATAAACTTTTATACCCAAGTCAAGATTATATAAATTGATATGGCTAAACGTCCTTATGTTCGACAATGGTTTCATGAAGGTGGCGATGATACTTATGCCCAGAAACCAGCCACAAAGACTCTAATAGCTAAGGCAATAGAAGCAAGGAAAAAAGGACATGATGTTGTTATTGCTACTTCTGGCAGCATCATGAGAAGCAGAGAATATACGCCTGCTGCTTTTCTAAAGAAGCACCCTAAATGGAAAATTAAAAAACCTGCCAAAAAAAATCAAGTTAAAAAAAGAAGCAAGAACAAGAAGCGTTAATCCGTTTTTGTAGTAACTAGCTGGATCGTTTTATCAGCAGTTTGGGGAAATAGCTATGCCATCCCAGGTGTGCATACCTTTCAATGGATCCGCTGGCCCCTGTCATTCCTCGAAGCGTCCAGCCTCCTATGGTGCTGAGTTCCTGTATCGTGAATCCGTGT
>VGJH01000328.1 GCA_016867505.1 Candidatus Bathyarchaeota archaeon | reverse complement strand
ATTTAATGGCCTTGAAGCAGGTATGGGTTTTGTTTTAATGAGTAGTGTAGGGATTTTTGCATTAATTAATGATCGAACCGCAGCAGCTTACTTATCCTTAATTTTTGCTTTCTCTTTATTGGCTTTTCTTAGATATAATTGGTATCCTGCGAGAGTATTTCCTGGAGACCTAAATCATACTATTGGGGCTCTAGCAGCCTGCATTGCTATTATTGGTAATATAGAAAAATATGCTATTTTATGTTTTATTCCTTACATTTTAGAAGCTGTACTGAAATCATTATCCTTTTTCAAGTCAGAAAATTTTGGATTAATACAACCTGATGGTACTGTTAAACCTAAAGAGAAAAAAATTAGATCATTGACACATATTGTGATGAGACTGGGATCATTTAAAGAATCGCAAGTTACATCGATTTTAATAGCTTTTGAAACAATTATTTGTATTTTGGCTTATTTTCTAATAAAATTTATTTAATTTTTTTCATAGTATAATTTTATTCTGAAATAACTGTTATTTTTTATTTTTATGAACTACAACTTCTCACATTTTAAATAGGAGCGTAATGATTTTTCATTCTCAGGTCGTGTAGAGTGTGTGTGGAATATTTGGGTGCATTTTACGTGAAGGATCAGTAGCTCCACAGATTCTAGATGGATTAAAACGTCTTGAGTATAGAGGATACGATTCTATTGGTGTGGCCACAATTCATTCTGGTACTCTTGAGATTAGGAAAGACAAAGGCAGAATCGATGAAGTCTCAAAAGCATTGAAAATTTCTGAAATGAAGGGCTCTTTAGGGATAGGGCATACTCGTTGGGCTACCCATGGTGCACCTCATATGATTAATGCTCATCCGCACACAGATTCTAAAAGAAATATTGCAGTAATTCATAACGGTGTAATTGAAAATTTTATGGAATTAAAACAAGAATTAATAGATAAAGGACATGATTTTATATCAAAAACTGATACAGAGGTTATTCCACACCTTATTGAAGAAGAAATCCAGAGCAAAAAAAATCTGAAAGAAGCAACTCTGGCTGCACTTAAAAGATTAGTAGGATCATATGCTATTGCTGTCATTTCAAGTTTAGAACCTGATACAATTATTTGTGCACGTCATGAAAGTCCTTTAGTTCTAGGAATATCTGAAAATAGCATATACTGTGCATCTGATGTTCCAGCGATACGTCCATACACGAATAAGGTAATTTATTTACGAAATGGAGAACTTTCAACTATTAAACTTGGTAGTTATGAAATAATTCGGATCTCTGATGGATCTCCAGTTGAAAGAGCATTAGAAGAGATTAAATGGAATATCGAGGAAGCAGAAAAACAAGATTATGATCATTATATGTCTAAAGAAATTTATGAGCAACCCATCAGTTTAAGAAATGGTTTAAGGCTCCAAGAACAATATGTAGATTTAATCACACATTTTTTAGATCGTGGAAAAGAAGTTCTTTTACTTGGGGCAGGTACTTCAAATCACTCATGTATTGCTGGGTCCTACATATTTTCTAAATTAGCTCGGTTAACTGCTTTTCCAGTAATTTCATCTGAATTTATTGAAGTATATGGATCCTCAATAGGCATTGATTCAGTAATTTTAGCTGTTAGTCAATCAGGTGAA
>VGJH01000327.1 GCA_016867505.1 Candidatus Bathyarchaeota archaeon | reverse complement strand
TGATAAAGGAATTGATACTTATGCTTTCTTAGGACCCTTATTGCCATATCTTAGCGATGAAAATCTTGATGAACTCTTCAAAATCCTCTCTAATAGAGTAACGAGGATTATTGTTGATAGACTCAATATCAAGTGTGGAAACCTGCCAAAAATTCGAAATGTCCTTGAGTTACATTATCCTGATTTAAAACAACTTTTTGAGGAGGCTTTGAAAGATAATTCAATTTACTACCAGAATTTAAAACAGAAAATAACTAAGCTGTCTCAAAAAACGGGTATTTCTGTAGATATTATTTATTGATTAACTATTTTTATTTTATTCAATAAATTCAAAATTTATACAAAGATTACTGCTAAGCTCTGCAATTTTATAAAAAAAGGGTAATTTTAATTACTTTTTTCAAGTAATTCTTTAATTCTTATTTTAGCATCTTTCATAATATCTTTTCCATGAGTGTATAAAAGTGAATCAAAATCGTACTTAAGTAACCTTATAATCTCTTTAGCTGCCATTTTTGCATCTAAACAGTATCTTTCAGGTGGAGTCGTTAAATTACAGTTTTCATCTCCAAATATTGTATCCCCTGCAATGATTGCTTTATGTTTTTTTAAATAGTATGAAGCATTTCCTTCAGAGTGGCCGGGGATATGAATCACTTCAATTTCACCACAGTAAGGCAAGATCGTATGATCTGGTAAACCATCAATATGGGTTCCCACTGCTTTCTCAATTAAAGGTGCTTCCAACTCATGTGCCTTAACTGGGGCTCCTGTTAGTTCAACAAGTTTAGGGATATTCCTAGTATGATCTCCATGCTTATGAGTGATTAAAATTAATCTAACATCTTTCCAGCTTTTACCAAATGATTTTATTTCAGTCTCAATTTTTTCTATCGCTGTGTCTCGCATTGCAGTGTCAACAATGATCACTCCTTCATTGCAATTAAGTACCCAGGACTCCATTGAATGATTTCCAGCATCTGAATGATCTATGCTATATACTCCTTTCAAAACCTCGACCATTAAAATACCTCAATAATAGGAGGTAATAATAATACTTAAAATTTAAAGTGGTTTCAAATTAATTTGCTTTACGCCACATACTCCACATCTTGGGTCCATTTTTTAGATCAATTTCATTAATTATACTGAAGCCATTTTTTTCGTAAAATCCGTTGTTTTTTACATTACTGCTCTCAAGATAAGCAGGTAAATGATTTTTATCGATCTTTTTTAAAGTGTGTTCTAACAAGATTGTTCCAATACCTCTTCCTTGATTTTCTTTTAACACTCCAAGAAATGCTAAATAAAAATGAGGTTCTTCTGGTCGATATTTTGCCTCTGCTTGAAGTAGTGTTATCCATCTATTGGCTCTACTAATGCCCATCCATTTTATTAGATTCGGAAGCATTCTGATGATTTCTGGAACTGAAGGTGCATTAAGCCATTTACCGGGTGGAAGCCAAATTGCACAAGCATCTAATTTTTTTGTGCAGGTTACCTCATCATATATTATACTTTCATTGAGTAGATACTCAAAACATAACTCAAGAGCCCTAGATCTTTTCCAATCTTGCCTAATGCACCATGACATGATTGGGTCATCATAAAAAGCTGAAGTTAATGTAGTAGCCAATTTT
>VGJH01000326.1 GCA_016867505.1 Candidatus Bathyarchaeota archaeon | reverse complement strand
TTTTTAATTACTAATAATGCTTCTTTTTCTGCCAATTTAAGCCCCCGTTAAATCTAGATTCCGCCAGAAATGACATGCTGTGTAATGTCCTTTATCCGTTTTTTCTAAGACAGGAACCTTCTCTGAACAAATTGCCTTTGCATATTGGCATCTTGGATTGAAACGACACCCAGTAGGTGGATTAATTAAATTAGGTATGTTGCCTGGTATCACCTTTAATTCTTTACGTTGATCAATTCGTGGAACCGCTTGAAGTAAAGCTTCAGTATATGGATGCTGTGGCTTACTGAATAATGAATGAGTTTCAGCAATTTCAGCTACCATTCCAGCATATAATACCTGAACCCTTTGAGTTATTTCTGCAACTATACCCATGTCATGAGTGATCATCACCAATGACATCTTTTGTTTGTCTCTGAGTTCTTTAATTAATTCTAGAACCTGTGCTTGAACAGTAACATCAAGGTTTGTTGTTGGTTCATCTGCAAAGAGGAGTGATGGATCTGAAGCTAAAGATCTAGCTATCGCTATTCGCTGCTTCATACCTCCACTTAATTCATGAGGATATGCCTTAACACGGATAGTAGGCTCTGAGATATGTACCATCTCTAAAAGTTTGATTGTTTTCTCCATTGATTCATTTTTTGATATATTTTTATCATGTTCACGAATAACTTCAGCAATTTGATCCCCGACTGTAAAAAGCGGATTAAGTGAAGTAGTGGGATCTTGGAATGTCATCGAAATTTTGTTTCCACGAATTTTACGCATCTCTTCTTCAGATTTTTTTAACAAATCTTCTCCTTCAAAAGTGATGCTACCATCAACAATTTTCCCTGGTGGAGGAACTATGCGAATTACTGAAAGACCTGTGACTGTTTTACCTGACCCTGATTCTCCTACGAGTCCAATTGTTTCGTTTTTGCCTACTGTAAAATCTATTCCATCAACTGCCTTAACTACTCCTGCTTCCGTGAAGAAATATGTTTTAAGTCCTTTTACTTCAAGCATTGTATCCATTTTTTTAATCTCCTAATCTCTTAATCTTGGATTCAAAGCATCTGAAAGACCATCGCCAAGTAGGTTGAATCCTAAAACAGCAAAAAGTGTAGCTAAACCGGGGAAAACTGTTGTCCACCATTCAGTTCTAACATAAGTGTACCCTTCCTGAATGGTTAACCCCCAAGTTGATGTATTAACATCTCCAAAACCAAGGAAACTAATTACTACTTCAGTTAAAATATTTCCTGCGATCGCTAAAGTAGCTAAAACAATCACTGGAGTAAGAATATTTGGGATAATATGACGGAAAATTATCCTTGATTTGTTTGCACCCAAAGCTCGAGCAGCTTGTATATAATCTAATTCTCTTACTCTTAGGATTTCACCTCGAACAATAAATGCCGTCCCTGACCAACCAAAGAATCCTAAGAGAAGCATAATTAATGTTAAACCAAAACCTTGTACAACAAGAATCAAGAAAACCCTTGCTGCTATTAATATTAATGGTAGTATTGGTATTGTATAAAATAATTGTGAAAGCATTAGGAGAACATCACCAAGCCCTCCTCTTGAGTAGCCTGCAATAGCTCCAATGATTAAACCAATTATTACTGAAATAGTTGTTGCCCCTATTCCAACATATAAGTC
>VGJH01000325.1 GCA_016867505.1 Candidatus Bathyarchaeota archaeon | reverse complement strand
GTTTAAAATAAATATAGCTAAAAAGCAAGCCACTTCTGAAGCATTTTATAACATCATATAAAAAACAGGCTTCATTTAAGGATTAAAGCTACCACATTTTTTATTAAAAGGAGTAAACTCCTGTAAGTAGAGCGCCCCGGTAGCTCAGCCCGGTCAGAGCGGCAGCCTCGTAAGTTGTAGGTCGCGGGTCCGAATCCCGCTCGGGGCTTATTAATAGATTATTAGTTAGATGCAGTCTGCGAAAACTTCTGCCAATTCAAGATTAGTTACAAGTGGTATTCCAAACTCTACTGCTTTTCTGCGTATCATGTAACCATCACTGACGACGACTCTGTCTATTCTATCTGGGTTAGCGCGGTTGATTACAAAATTTACTTTTCTTGATTCTAATAGCTCAAGAACGTTTGGGCTTTTTCCTTCACTGATTTTGTTGACTGTTTCACATGGTATACCAGCTAATTTAATTTCATCTGCTGTTCCCTTTGTTGCGTGTAGTCTGTATCCTTTCTTATACAATTTTTTAGCTATTGTTACTGCTTTTTCTTTTGTTCCCCCAATACTGATTAAAACTGAATCACCTTTTGTTGGTATCTTCATCCCAGCTGCGACTAGACTTGTCAGGAATGCTTCTTTGAAGCTATAACCAAAGCAGGCTACCTCTCCAGTTGAAACCATTTCGACTCCTGTTAAGGGATCTGCTTTATCCAAGCGCATGAAGCTAAACATCGGTGATTTTACCCCATATTTCCTTGGTAGTGCTTCACCACCGTCTATAGAACCTCCAACTATTGCTGTTGCTGCCATTTCCATGAAGTTGATGTCACTTATCTTTGATACAAATGGCATGCTTCTAGAGGCACGAAGGTTGCATTCAATAACCTGTACTTCCCCATCCTTCACAAGATACTGAATATTAAATGGCCCTTTCACTCCTAAACCACGGGCAATCTTTTTTGAGTAGTCTCTAATCTCCTCTTTAGTTGTCTCATAGATTGTTAAGGAGGGAATAGCCATGGTTGCATCACCGCTATGAACTCCAGCATTCTCGATATGCTCAATAGCAGGACCTAGAAACACGTTTTTGCCATCACATACTCCATCTACTTCAACTTCACGGGCATCATTAACAAACTTGGTTATTGTAACTGGGTACTCTCTACTGATGTCGAAGGCTTGGCTTAAAAATTCAACCAACTGAGGTTCATTTCTTGCGACACTCATTGCTGAGCCAGAGAGCACGTAACTTGGTCGAATAAGCACTGGGTAACCTATCTCTTTAGCGAAGAGCTTCGCTTGTTGCATGCTCTCCATTTTACTCCAGATTGGCTGTTTTACTTCTAATGTGTCAAGGAGGGCACTAAATTTGCTTCTATCTTCAGCTTCATCTATGCTTTCAGCTGATGTCCCTAACAATTTTACTCCATTTCTAGCAAGTTTTAAGGCAAGATTATTTGGTGTTTGCCCACCAACACTTACAACAACGCCATCAGGACTCTCTTTATCGATTATGTCTAGAACACGTTCTTGGGTTAACTCCTCAAAATATAGTTTATCCATTACATCGAAATCAGTTGAAACTGTTTCAGGATTACAGTTTAGCATAATTACCTCGTCATACCCTTTTCCCCGTAGGCTCCAGCTCATGTTTACGCA
>VGJH01000324.1 GCA_016867505.1 Candidatus Bathyarchaeota archaeon | reverse complement strand
TGAAAATAAATCCGAAATAGTTGAACAAACTGTTGATTTACTTAATAAATACAATGTAGTTGCTGCAGCTAATTTATTCAAAGTCCAAAGTGGCATGCTCATGGATATGAGGAAAAGTCTACGAGGACAGCTTGAGATCAAAGCAGTGAAAAACACCCTTATGCGCATAAGCATGGAGAAAGCTCAAAAAGAAGGAATTAAAGAATGGATACAAGCCATTGAAGGTCCAAATGTTTTCTTATTCACTAATGGAAATCCCTTCAAACTGGCTATGACTCTTGATAAGAGTAAAGCTCAAGTATTCGCTAAAGCAGGAGACAAAGCTCTTGAAGATATAACAATCCCAGCAGGAAATACTGGAATATCACCAGGACCAATGATAGCCAAATTTGGGACTCTTGGAATTAAGACGCGAATCGAAAGTGGAAATATCTGGGTGACTCAAGATACATTAGTTGCTAGCAAGGGCGATGTTATCAACGCTGATTTAGCAGATCTTCTTCAAAGATTAAACATTAAAGCTGCTTACATGGGCTTAAGCCTTAAAGCAGTATATGAAAATGGAGCAGTAATACCTGGTTCAGCACTATTGATCAACCAATCAGAATATACAAGTAAACTAATGCAAGCTTATAATAATGCATTCCAAGTAGCTATAGGAGCAGCATACTTAACTCCAGTTACAGCCAGTAGTATCATTAATGTGGCCTACCAAAATGCAAAGAAAATAGCAGTTGAAGCTGGCTACATAACAAAAGAGACTGCACCAGACCTCATAGCAAAAGTAAACGCTCAAGCACAAAGCTTGAAATCCAAAATTGACAAAATCCAACAATAATTTTTAAGATAATTATAAATCAAATTTTTGAACAATATTTTTTATTCTATCTGATTGAGGTAGATCTATTGCTAACAATATTTCTTTCATTAATTTTTCTTTGTTTTCGTTATATAATGATTGATTTTTTTTATACAATGTCTCTTCTATGACTCGTTTAAACACTATCTCCTCAAATAATTCATCTACTATTGGACATGTAATATTATCTTCTCTGGCTATTAAATAATTTAATATTTCACTTGTAGGAAAGCGAATGCATGTTGAAGGCCTTGAGTTATATATATCGCATCTATTGCCTTTCAAAAATTTACATGGCTGTGTAATTCTGAATCGTCCATCTCCTAATGGAATGGCTTTTAATTCTTGTTTCATCTTTTTATATGATTTATTTTTATATAATGCAATTTTATTTAATTCGTTTTTTGAAATATTGATTAAACGTCTATCTCGGCAACAATCTCCACATTTAATACATATTTTTTCTTGTAAAGTAAGTAATAATTTAATTTCGTTATCTGAAATTACTCCAAGGCTTGAAACTGCTTTTAAAATATCATCTAGTTTGAAGGGTGGAGTTGAAAGATTAGATTTAGCCTTTTGTAGAATTTTTAATGCTCGTTTACCAGAAAATGGTTTAAAGTCTGATCTCTCAAAAATCAAATCGAGAGGCGACTTTTTCATCATAACAGGGGAATTCTGCATTAAAGCTATTAAAACTTGCCAGTAATTACTAGAAAAGAAAAACATTTCAAATAAATTTGTTAAAAAAATATTAAATTTCTCCATTAGAGTTAAATACATCAAACTAGCACTGCTTACGGCAGGAT
>VGJH01000323.1 GCA_016867505.1 Candidatus Bathyarchaeota archaeon | reverse complement strand
AGTGGCGTTGACATGACCGTACTTCGCCCAGATAAGACTCGATACATTCCACATGTTATTGAACCATCATATGGTATTAGCAGACTCGTTTATGTAACAATGGAATATGCTTATGAACAAAAAGAGTCTAATAACGAAAAAAGGAATATTTTCAGGTTCCCAAGAGATTTAGCTCCCTACCAAATTTCTGTTCAGCCTCTAGTTACAAAAGATGGTTTACCTGAGTTAGCTATTGAGTTACATGATACCCTATTGAAAGCAGGGTACAGGGCAATTTACGATGAAGGGGGAAGCATAGGTAGAAGATATGCTAGACAAGATGAAGTCGGTACCCCAATAGCAATTACAATCGATTATGAAACTAAAGACAAAGGTTTAGTTACTATTCGTGACAGAGATACTTGGAAACAGGTTCAAACCCATATACATGATTTATTGGATAAACTAAAACTGTATTTTAATGGTGAATCATTTATGGATTTAGGCCCAATTTTTGAATAGGTTGAAGAATAACAAAATTTCTGTAACAATCAATTTCAGCTACATAAGCTGCGTCAACAATTTTAGTTACTCCATTATCATCTTTTAATGCTACACCAAAATTATTAGCTTTAATAAGCAACACTTTTTCCATAACTAATATGTCATTTAAAAATACTTTGTAACTCATACTAAATTCAAAGTATAGATAAAGAGTTTTAGAGTTTCTGCTTAAACTCGATTATTTCACCCTCACCAAGCTCTAACATTCGTTTTCTATATTCGGAAACAAATGAATCCATTCTTTGTTCTGCTTCAGTTTTAGTGGGAGCCTGAACAACAATGTCAACTTTGATAGTTCGAATTTGTTCACGCTCATTATCAGAACCTGGTGGAGTCGCCGCATTTTTAATATAAATATCTGGGAAATCTGATTGGAGTTGTCGATAAAGGTTAAAGAAATTTTTCCAAATCATAGTCACATGGAAGGTTTTACCTAAAAGCTTGTGAGTTGAACTTTGTTCAATAATTGGAGCAATATAGGCGTCAAAGATCCCTTGAACCTCAACGGGAATACCTGGAAGAGTGAAGATTTTTTTTCCATTATACTCGAGTTTCATTCCTACACTCATGCCAACGGGATTTTGTAATGGTTGGGACCCATCAAGGATTCGTGCCATTCGGCTGCCTCGAGTTAAACTAGCAGAATCATTTGTACCCCTTCTCGTGTATATTTCTTCTATTTTCTTTATTGCAGTTGAATCAAGCATTACTTTTAATCTTAAAGCCTTACCAATTGCATCCACTGTAAAATCATCTTCAGAAGGGCCCAAACCTCCAGTAAATATGATCATCTCTGAATCGCTTTGAATGGCATAATTGAGAGCCCTAGCGATGTCATCAAAATCATCACCAACAATTGAAACCTTACGGAGTTCTGCTCCAATTTCAGCTAATCTTTTCGCTAACCAATTACTGTTCGTGTCTAAAATTCTGCCATAAATTAGCTCATCACCAGTAGCAATAATTTCGACTCTTGGGCTTCCCTTATGCTTCATGAAGAAACAAACTTCTCATCCATGGATATATGCTATTTGAAAAAAAGAGTGAAAAAATATTCTTTACAACAGAAAAACTATATCATCTGAAGCTTATCTTCAATCATGGTCCTCAAGCTAAGCAATACCCTAA
>VGJH01000322.1 GCA_016867505.1 Candidatus Bathyarchaeota archaeon | reverse complement strand
AGATCTTTATCCATTCCCTCATCAATCAAGTTACACAAAATACTGTAAACATCAGTATATTCATGAGATTGCTTAATCATAGATCTTAAAAAACTAGTTTTAAATTGAGGGGACATCCATTTCGCTATTGTAGCAATAAATTTTGATACAAACCTCATATTATCTGCTTGTCTAAGACCAATGATGGTTAGAATTTCACGTCCATAATCAGTAATATGATAGAAATCTACTTCATGGTCAATATGAATTTGAATCAATCCATGCTTTTCCAAGCTTTTTAAAGCTGGATAGATGGTCCCAGTCTTTGGCTCCCAGATTCCTTGAAATTCATCTTTTATTGCCTTAAGCATCTCATACCCATATTTTGGTGCTCCTTCCAACTGAACTAAAAGTAGAAGTTGAATAGGGCTAAGCCGAGGTTTAACACTGGTTATTGATCCCAAGGCAATTTGCATAGTTGACCCCTACTAATTAGACATCTATCTATCAAGGATCTTCTTTATAAACATTAGTCTACCGAGAACTGGGTCTTAAATCTATATTAGTAGTTGATTTTCTTTTTATTCTATCAATGATTCATAACATTTGCGACCATTTGTAGGGGAAGAAGGTAGCCATAGGAGTAGCAGAGGGATTGCAAGGGAGGGGCTAAGAAGCCCCCTATTTGCATGGGAGGGAGAAATAATGCCTAATCGAGAGTATAAAGACCATGCCTCTGTTTTACGTTTTTCGAATATTCTGATATTAATTTTTATTTTAATTGGTCTAGCTGGAGTTTTTTATGTTTTAACTGGTTCAGGATTATCAGGAATTGTTGCTTTATTTGAAAATGTCCAAATAACATCAGTAAATTGCGAGAGAATATATAAAGATGAAACATTCTATTGGAGAATTACGATCCTAACCAAAAATATTGGAGTTAATCAGGTAAAGATTATTAGTATATTAGTGGAAGACGAAAAATTACAATATAGTTTGAATGAACCAACAACTGGAGTTGCTTATACTGATTTACCAGTTAATGGCAGAGTTATTAGTACAAATGAAATAAAAATAATCCAAATTTCAATAGGATACAAGTTTCTCGGGAAAACACCTCTAGACAGACTTAGAATAAGGATCCAGTCAGATTCTGGTAAAGAGTATTCATTTTCATTGACATTAACTTAAAAGGTTTCTTAGCAATATAGATTCAAGTATAATTCTGCTTTTATTTATTTTAAACGTTTAATTAGAAACATGGATTGGTGATCCAGAATTCTTTTTATTAACAATTAGATTTTTTTATCTGATAACCCATGGGGTTGCAAGAGTTCGTTAAGACATTTACAGGTAAGCTTGTTTTCTTAGTAGTTGGATTGTTTTTATGCTTATCAAGTTCAGTTATTGTTTTAAGCCTCTTAAACTGGATTGGAGTAGCATTATCTCTAGGAAGCTTCTTCCTAGGATTCTCAATGATATACTATACAATAATGAATAACCGAAAATCGTAAAAATTTTTTTAAAAATTTCAGATAATAAAATTAAGAGATATTAATTCTAAATGTTAAGTAGAACGAGATTAACATGTAAAATCCCCAAAGCACCGTTGCACCCATAAGAGCCCAAGCAGCTACCCTACTCATTCCAGCCATTCAAACACACCTAATAAAATAATAAGAAATCAGGTTAAAAGAATA
>VGJH01000321.1 GCA_016867505.1 Candidatus Bathyarchaeota archaeon | reverse complement strand
TCCAACTGATATCTTTTTAATAACATCAATAGTTGTCTCAATATCCATATCTAATCTTAGAGTATCTTTCAAAGCTTCTTCATAGACTGCAGTGTTCTCAAAACTTTTAATTAATCTACCTAAAGTCACATTACTAAAATCAGCGAATTTGCTTAATGCACCAGCTTTTCTAGCAACATTAATTAATCGCCTCTTAAACATGCCTGTCTTAATTACAGCTTCAATACAACTGTGCTCTAAATTGGTGTTAACCAGGTTCTTTAACATTTTTGAGACATAATTTGCATCAACTTCGCCAACAGTTTGGGTCATGATCATGTAAGTTTCTTGCTGAACCCCTACTGGATAACCTGTTGTTTCACTTATGATGTGTCCAATTAATCTAGCTAGAGTTCTATTTACTAAAGTCCCATAATTTGAATGGATTATTACGTTATCCTGCCAATTTTCTAGAATTATTTTTTTATCAGTAGGTACTGGGAATCCTGAGTTATATTGTTCAATTATTCTTTTTATGGCTTTCATTATTGTGTCTGGTTTTGCTGGGTAATCTTGAGAAATTTCTTTAGCAATGTCTATAGGCTTTTTTCCTGAAGACAGGTGAGCCTCAATTTTACCTTTTATTTGCCCCACTTCTAAAGCAACTTCATATGGAACTGGAATCTCTTCACCAATCCAACTTGGTATAGCTCCGGTGGGATCGTCTTCGGCTTTAACATAGATTTTATCATTGTATATATTTAGTATACGCCAGACACTTCCTCTGAGAGTAAATTTTACTCCTGGTTTTGCGTATTCTGCTACGAATGCTTCTTGAAGAACTCCAACTGGGCTGTCATCTTTTCCATCTAGTACAAGGTAATCTTTTTCGTCAGGGATCATGCTGAGGTTGTTGAAGAAATAATTGTATATTGTTTTTCGGCTTCCTCTAGGTCGTAAAATGACTTCATCTTCGTTATTTACCCATGCAAGTCGTGGGTATCTATCATGCATATAATTTGCTACTAACTTGATGTCATCTATATTCAGTTTAGCGTAAGGATATGCTCCTTTGAATAGATTAAGGACTTGAAGGAAGTAAATTCGGCCTCTCTGAAGCATTTCAGCTGTTATTTGGTTTACTAAAACATCATATGGTTTATCTGGAATTTTAAGTGGCTCCATTATCTCCCCTAATGCTCTTCGACAGATCACCATCGACTCAAAGGCATCATCGCCATTTAGACTGACAATAATTCCTTTAGAAACACGTCCAAGCCTGTGTCCGCTTCTACCTACACGTTGTAATAATCTGGTGACTTGTCTAGGACTGTTATATTGAATAACTAAATCAATGCTCCCTATATCAATTCCAAGTTCTAAACTGCTTGTACAAATAACTGTTCGTAGCTCGCCTGATTTCAGTCCTTGTTCAGCAGCAATTCTGCTTGTTTTAGCTAAGCTGCCATGATGTATGCTTAATGGGAAATCAGTATCCCATAAATTGAAGCGGCTAGCAAGAACTTCGCTTGTGGAGCGTGTATTAGTGAATATTAATGTGGTCTGATGTTCCTCGATTAAATTCCTCATTGCCCTCAAACGGGCTGAAACTTCTGGGTGAGTGTATAACTCTGTGGCTGTTTCATTATCCTGAGAATCTGGTTCAGGTAATATAATTTCAAACCGTGTTTCACGTAAAGC
>VGJH01000320.1 GCA_016867505.1 Candidatus Bathyarchaeota archaeon | reverse complement strand
CTGTAGGAGCCTCAATCTTGATCGAAGTTAAAAATAATTGGATATCCTTCGTTAAACCCTCTACAACAATTTCGACACCTGCATCTCCTCGATTAATGACATTGCCTTTTAAATGAAATCTAGTAGCTAGACGGTAAATGAATGGCCTAAAACCGACGCCTTGAACTCTACCTGAAATTAATATCTGAGCTTCAGAGAAACTGCTTGTGTCCAAGGCGATTTAGTGTATTTAAACTTCATGCCTAATAAACAATGAGTTTAAAGATACTTTATTACGCAAATATTAATTTAAAAACATTAAAAAAATGAGAATTAATCAAAAGAGTAAAAAAGGAAGACGTTGAAATATGATTAGAGACTAGAACGGTTATGGGTTTGGAGTTAATCTTCACTCAAATTGCTCTTTTAGCAATAATCTTAGTTGCATCTCTCATTTTTTTTAAGCGTATTAAAGCAGCTCAATCTGAATATGAGAATGCAAAAGAATTTGTTCATAACATAACATCTGGTTTTTCAAGGCAAGTAGCTAAACTTCGTCAAGAAGTTGATCAATCAAAGATTGAAGCCGGTACAGCAAAAATTATAGCTTCAGAAGCGT
Organism: Candidatus Bathyarchaeota archaeon; assembly: GCA_016867505.1. Taxonomy (GTDB): domain Archaea; phylum Thermoproteota; class Bathyarchaeia; order TCS64; family TCS64; genus UBA8941. The sequence goes on along the minus strand of VGJH01000320.1, from coordinate 1,099 downwards.
TAAAATTAGGTGTTGATAGTAAAGATTCAATTATAAAAAGCAGTGAATCAATACAAAATATTCAAAATCAAGCTGAAATCGATAGAACTTCTGTAAAAAATTTAGAAAATCGATTAGATAACACTGAAATTACTATAGATTCATTGAAAAAAGAAATGCAGAAAATTTCAGTGATAAAATCAAGAACTAATATTCCACAACAGATTCCAGCAGCTATTCCAGTTCAGCAAGAAAATATTATTTATAAATTAACTGATACAGAGATCAATATTTTAAAAAGAATAGCTGATTTAAAAGAAGGTACTGTACCTGAAATAAAAGAACATTTGGGATTAACCCGTGAACATACTGCAAGAATGCTAAAAAAATTATATGAATCTGGTTATGTTGATCGAAGTACAAACGCTATGCCTTATCGTTATAGTGTTCGTAAAGAAATCCGTGACATGATATTACAACGTAGTGAAAATCCTAAAATTATTGAAAAATAACTTATAATAATTTTTTGAAAGCACATGATTTATACTCTATCAAAAAGATGAAGAATCAAATGAAAAGCAGTAGTATCAATAATGCACCTAAAGTGTCTCCTGTTGATGGTGTTACAATAATAATTTTAGGAAATACGTCAAAAATGATGTTAACTTACATAATTGCTAAACCAGGAGCTCTTGTACCAACTCATAATCATCCCCATGATCAAATTGGTACATGTATAAAAGGTAAAGGAGAATTATTTTCAGGAGATAAAATCTTTGAAACTCTTCCTGGAACAAGCTGGACAATACCTGGTGGCGAGTCTCATTACTGGAAAAATACAAATGATGAAGATACGATATTAATAGAGTGTTTTGCACCACCTAGAGAAGATTACTTATCAAAAGCTAAATAGTGATCTTTCTTGAGTAAGAAACCTCCCAACTTTCTATACAAAGTAATAGAAGCTGGTTACCAATTAAGTCCTGAAGCATATAATTTCTTACTTGGGATACCAAATGAAACAGCTGAAAAAATAATTGAAAAGGCTTTAACTAAGGCTAATTCTGTAACAGTTAATGATTTTTTAATTGATCAAAAATTCCTGTTCGATTTAGTTGAA
>VGJH01000319.1 GCA_016867505.1 Candidatus Bathyarchaeota archaeon | reverse complement strand
TATGTTAAGGGGAAAGCAGCTCATGCATTTCGACCATATAATGGAATCAATGCAGTTGAAGACGCTGCAAAAATTATTACTAATCTAGGCAAACTTCAGTTTCAGAGTCACCCAGACTTTAAAAAAGGAAATTATAGCACTCTAAAAATAGAAGGGGGTTACACAAAATACAGTGTTATCGTACCCGCAAATGCTAGATTTGAAGTAAATAGATTACTTGTTCCAGGTGAAACTGTTAAAACTGCTATTCAAGATATGGAGCAGCTAATAACTGAATTAAATCTAAAATCAAGCGTTGAAGTCAAAATAAAACCTCCTCAATATGAGCCATACATTATGAACAAGGAAGAAAATATTCTAAAAATCTTTGAAGACACATATACGAAAGTAATGGGTAAAAATCCACTTTATGAATATGCTAGCGGAATTACTGACGCAAATATTTTTGTAGGTGAAGGAAACATACCTTGCATACATTTAGGTCCACACCGAGGAATATCAACAGAAAAAGGTGGAGGAACCCATGAAAAAAATGAGTATGTTAATGTAAATGAGCTTCATCTCTTTTCAAAAATGTATACGATGATTGCAATGGCCTATCTAAATAACAATTAATCTATAAACAAGTAGAGAGTGGAGAAAAACATGTCAGATATTAGTGAAATTGTATCCATTAAAGACTTCAAGCGTCTTGACCTTAGAGTAGGAACAATTGTTAACGCAGAAAAAATTTCTGGGAGTGATAAACTACTAAAGATCCAAGTTGATATGGGAGACCATAAACGTCAAATAATTAGTGGAATAGCGGAAATATACTCACTTGAAGAATTGACTGACAAAAATATTGTTGTTCTCTGCAACTTAAAACCTGCAAAAATATTTGGAAACGAAAGCAACGGTATGCTTTTAGCAGCTGAAGCTGGATCAGATGTATCATTATTAATTGTTGACAAAAAAATTAACAATGGTGCAAAAGTGACTTAGAAAAATCTTTTTAAACTATCTACCAAAGCAGGCAGACTTTCACCAGAATTAGCCTGAATCACAACATCACAGATTTCACTTAATTCTGTAGCTCTTGGATTAATCTCAATTAATTTTCCACCATTTCTCTTAACAATGATTGGTAAACTAGCAGCTGGATGAACAACTGCGGAAGTACCTGCAACAATCATACAATCACTTTTTCTTGCTTCTTCAAAACAGCGATTCAAAACATTTTTTGGTATTGGCTCACCAAACATAACAGTATCGCCCTTGATGATGCCTCCACAATCAGGGCATTTTGGTGGAGTTACATGAATTTTTAAAATTTTTTTATCAAAACGTTTTTCACAATTTATACAACGATATTTACCTGCATTCCCATGAATTTCTAAAATATTTTTACTACCCGCAAGGTTATGTAGATCATCAATGTTTTGAGTTAGTATCCATTTTAAAATATTCATTTTTTCTAATTCATATAAAGCATAATGGCCAGCATTAGGTTTCACTTCAGAAACATTACTGCCCAATAACCCTGAACCACGGTTTTTCAGCAAATTTTCCCAATGTTCTTTTGGATTTTTTAAAAATTTCTGGTAACCATCCATTGAAGGCTCACCTCTTTCAGTCCAAATACCACCAGGACCTCTAAATGGTCTAATACCACTTTCTACACTGACACCAGCACCAGTTAATGCAGTAATATATTTTGAATTTTTAATAACCTCTGAA
>VGJH01000318.1 GCA_016867505.1 Candidatus Bathyarchaeota archaeon | reverse complement strand
GTTTCAATGCATCAATTACAAAGTCTGTTTGTTTTTTATGCTCTAAATTAATCTCGTAATTGTTGCTGAATCTTAAGATCGTTTTTTTGAGTTCTGATGGTAAAAATGGTGTATCTGGATTAAAATAACTTAAGGAATCGTTAATATCATTTTCAAAATTAATATAGGCCTCTTTTATCTCTTGTAATTCACTTTCGTTCAAAGCATTCAATCCTAAGATTTCTGGTGGTAACCCAATTGAATACAATGATGATGTGAATGTGATGGCCCTCGGTAATGTGTTTCCATTCAAATTTCTAGAATAACCAAATAATCCTATGTGTAATTTTCTTTTTCTTCTACTTGGAATGTATTTTGCGAGTTTATTTATTATTGGAGCTAATTCAAGAATTTGTTTTTGGTATTCTTTTAAATATTTTTTTATTTGCTCTAAGTATTTTATTTCATTAATTTGTAGAGTTGGCTTCATTTGTTTATTTGTGATGTCTTTGATGGCTTTTTGCACCTCATTTGGTGTATTATCATATTTGAAAGCTGATTGTATTGTGAATGTGTGAGCACTAGGATATTCTTCTAAGACTCTATTTACTGTTTGAGGTCTAAGGTTTCCCCTAAAAGGAGCTGAACCAACTCCAATGATTGGGTATATTGAGACGCCTGTCTTCTCAGATAGTATGCTCAATCTCTGAAGTGCCATTTTATTGAGTAGAACTGCACTTATTAGACCATAATTCATTGCAGGATCAGATCTAGCTAGAAAAACTCGTTGATACTCAACATCTTTGTCTTGTAGATAATTCCATACAATATCGGGTGAATTTAGCATTTGATCCAAGTCTTCAAATAATGGGATGACATTGATTTTTTCTGGTTTAAACTCACCTATCCAATCAGCGATCTTAATATCGTTTGGTCTAACCGTATGTTTCTGTTTCCCGACAATAAAATCAGCATAATATCGATAAATTCTATCAATACAACTTGCAGATTGAGTCATAGGCAAAATAATTTCTATAATTGGGGGGACATCCTCATTATAGAACGCTTTTGCAGCGTCAAATGAACGGGGGATACTATCAAGAGTTTCAAGCAATATCTTTGCTTCTGCTTTCTCAACTTTGGGGTTAGGAACTCGAAGCGTGAGGAAAATGTCTTTACCTAATTTATTATTATTAAAATAGGTTTCATATTTAGTTAGTAGCTTTTTTACAACATAGTTGTCAACTTCTTTTCCTTCACAATCCCACATCTGTTCGTCGCAGCCTAAATGTGAATAAGCGTAGTAGGCTTCTTGAATCTCATCTTCGCCTCCAAGCTCAGAATTTTCAGCAAAAAATGGTATGTTAACATTATCTGGGTGCTGTGTACTCATACATTTAGGAATTTTCTGCATCGATTTCCCTTCAGAAGGTTTAGGTTACATTTATAAACTTACTCACTCATCCGATAGTATTTTATTTATTTAATTAAGAAAATTCAAAGAAACTACTCATATGTGACAAATTTTTAATGATTGATTATTATTTGCTTTTTTTTATTACCTTATGGTGGCCATTTTAAGAATGGTCATCATTAATTGTTTAGTTTTTGTTCTTTTTCTAATTCTTCTACTAATAGTGGTAGAAAGGTGCCTATATCTGAAACAATTCCTATTGCTTGACTAGTTCCTCGGTCACTAAGTTTAGTTACTACAGCTGGATTAATATCGACACACACTACTTT
>VGJH01000317.1 GCA_016867505.1 Candidatus Bathyarchaeota archaeon | reverse complement strand
GTTACTTCATATGGAGGTATACTGAATGTTTCTTTATTCACTCCTTTTGGGAGAGTAATCCTGAGCATCTCTTCGTTAAGGAAATTGTTTAAAGTTTGATTGCTTCTACCTTTCATTCGCTCTAATACATAGGGGTGGTTAAAGGCTAAAACATCATCAAATGCCCAATTGCCTCCAACATGATCTCCGTGTGCATGAGTATTTACAACAATGATTGGCAAGTTAGTTAATTCTTCAACTAAGCCTTTAATATCACCAATGCCGTTACCGGTGTCAATTAATGCTGCTTTTTCCTCACCTAAAACAAGGTAGCTAATAACCTCTTCAAATTGACCAGATTCATATATTGCATAGGTTTCGGAAGTAGTTTCATAAACCTCAAACCAAGGGTAAGCTGTATCAACCCTAGTAAAGCGTTTCCAACTGGTTCTTGGAAGTGCATCATACCATTTTTTAGGAACTATAAGTCCTTCATCAGTTTTCTTTGAATACGCCATACAGGAAAAACATTGAGTCAAAAATATTACATTATCGAATAAATAGTATGTATATTGAAAAAATAAATACCTAAAATTTTTCTTATTAAAAATTTGCTAAAAATTGTCTAATTATGATGAAAGAGCTATAATATTAAATTGATGAAAGATGCATGTTTCAGAGAAATGGAGACTGACATCCTCGTAGTCGGCGCTGGTGCACTTGGAATTAGTTCGGCCTATTATCTTAAGAAAAGAGATCCCTCTCTAAAGGTCATTGTAATTGAGAAATTTGGTGGGCTGGCACAAGGTAATAGTGGAAAGAGTGAGGGTGCATACAGAAACCTGTTTACTGGTGAAGCAAACTTTCTTCTAGCTGATACAAGCATTGACTGGTTCCATAACCTCCAAGAAAAGATGGGTTACGACATTAAATTGAGCCAACAAGGATACATTTGGCTTTTCAGTGAAGAGCAATATGCCAGGAATAAAACCCCATTAGAAACAATGTCGAAGCGTGGTGTTGAAACTCGGACATATACTGGTAAACAAATTAAGGATCACATCCCAGATTTAGAGATCGATTTCAGCGAGAATGAGGAGTCAGAGATTCTTGGTCTTGAAAACATTGATGTAGGAATTTATGGTGTTAAATGTGGAAGCCTTGATGCTGATGCTCTAGTTAGAGCATATGAAACAGAATTCCTCAAATTAGGTGGAGAAATATACTATAATACACCAGCAAAAAAGTTACTAAACGAACCAGTTGAACCTTTAGGAATACCAGGTGAACCATTCGTATGGCAGGAGAATCGAATAGCAGGAGTTGAGACTTCTAAAGGAAAAATCCTTGCAGAAACCACAGTTGTCGCAACTGGCACGTGGGCTGAAGAATTGTTCAATCCAATAGGCTACGACTGTTTTATGAGACCAAAAAAGAGACAATTGTTCGCTTTTAAAGAAAATAAACTCAACAGACTTTTGAATGTTAAAGGACTAAATGAATCAAACATTTTACCATTAATCATCCTCCCTAAAGCAGGTATTTACCTCAAAGGTGAAAAAACAGAGGGAAGCATCTGGCTTGGATGTGCTGATGATATAGGTCGTAAATTCGAATGCGAAGATGACCCTCAACCTGAAGAAGAATATTATTCAAATAACATATACCATGTACTTGTTCAATATTTACCATGTTTTGAAGATGTTCGACCACTTAATGCCTGGGCAGGACAATATGACATAAA
>VGJH01000316.1 GCA_016867505.1 Candidatus Bathyarchaeota archaeon | reverse complement strand
TAAAGCTTAGAATAGCCGACTCATTACCCTTTGGAGTCCAAATATCTTTACCTAGATTAATTAATCTATCATACAAATAATTATTCAGTTTAATGACTTGTTTTTCTACATTGGTCATCCCAATATTGTTAAGATATTCAATGGATCGTGATAATGCGTAAACTCCTTGGAAATTAATGGTGCCATACTCGAACTTTTCTGCTGTTCCTTCTTTTATTGATTCTTCAGGGTTGTCTCCTTCATATATCTGGTTTTTCCATCCAGTACGATCTGGAATAAGTTCAGGAATAGATTTTTCATTCACATACAAAAATGCTAACCCAGCTGGACCCATCAAATATTTGTAGGGCGCGACAGAGACAAAATCAACGTTATCATGCTTATAATCTACCTGCAGAGCACCTACTGCTTGAGTAGCATCAACTAATAATTTTGCACCATGCTCATGAACTATCTTAGAAATTTCGTTTAGGTTAAATCTGAAACCATTTGTATAGCATACTTGGCTCACTTGAACTAGCTTTGTTTTATCATCAATTAATTTTTCAAAATCGGTTAATTCAAATTTTCCTTTAGAAGCATGAACTACCCTGCTCTCAACACTGGACTTTCTTGTCGTATGAGTTACCAAAGGATTGTGTTCCCATTCAGTAAAAACAACATTATCGCCCTTACACCAGTCCATTCCATTGACAACAATGTTCAACCCTGAACCCGTACACATTGTAAAAGCAATCTCATTCGATTTTACTCCAATTAAATTTGCTACCAAACTACGCAACTTGGAGGTTTTTTCAAGCCAACCATTCAAAATTGTACTTTTCTTAATATCAAAATTATACCATTCATTAATCCACTCATTATAACCTTCATGGACTGGGGTAGGCATTAAGCCAACAAATGCGTTATCTAGGTAAACCCATTCCTTTAAAGCAGGAAAATCTTGTCGAATTGAATCAATGCTTCTCATACCTTACATTTTGTATGATTTATTATATTTTAGATCAGCGGTGCAGACTAGCCATAAATTAATAAAACAATTAAAAAAAATAATTTACATCTAATAATGCATAGAAAAAAAAATAAATTATTTTATAAACTAATAAAAAATAAATTATCTTTCTTACCCTATATCAGATACATTTTAATGATTCATTCAGAGGACAGTAGGTAAAATGAACATTCAAGATATTTATATCTCAATACAGTGTAACTGCATTATAACAATTTTAAATATAATTGTTTACTCTTTTTGGATATATTTTTTCACTTAAAGTGTTAATAAAATAATTGAATTTCTTTAAAGAGGAATAATTATCTCAGGTTTTAGCATCCTTGACCTAATTTGTGTTGTACCATCTATACAAGCTAATTTTCCAGCATAATTTGAGAGAAAATTATAAGTCATTTCCTTAATTGGATTTACTCCAAAACCTTCAGTTAATATTATGGTTATTTTCGAGTTTTCTGAACCAGTTATGCCTAGGCCAATCTCATGCCCTATAAAATGTGATAGATCTTCCTCGTCAACGCCACCAACTATTATTCCTGCGACTTCTTTTGATAGTGCTTTTTTTAATATTTCTAGTGTTAATCCTGAACCTGCAACTAGAATTTTGCCCTTATGATCATTAGTGATTTTGTCTTCAGTCAGAAATTCATCATTATTACAGACAACCACTAATGGCCCTTGAGTTTCCCCACCTACTCCAAAAACTCCATGCAATATTGATGCCT
>VGJH01000315.1 GCA_016867505.1 Candidatus Bathyarchaeota archaeon | reverse complement strand
AACTGCGCCAATCTGGATCTCAAGGGGTTTTTGGACTGGTAATGGGTAGTTAAGCGCATTTTTCAGTTTCCAGAATTTACCATGATAATTGAACTCATTATTGTCAAACATGCCTCTAAGAATCTGTACTGTTTCCACTAGCATACTTACTCGTCGTGGTCCAGAAGGCATTCCTTTCCCATTATTCATCAAGTCATAGCCTTCATACTCTTTAGTATTCCATCCAGTACCAATAATCACATCTAGACGGCCTTTGCTAATTTGGTCAATTGTGGTTAATGTTTTTGCGAGGTAAGCTGGATTTCTGAGGTTGTTGAAGATGACTATGTGTCCAATTCTTACCTTTTTAGTCTCAGCTGCTATTGCTGCAGAAGCAGTCATTGCTTCAAGGAAAGGCATCCTTGCCTCATTCATTAACCCTATAACATGGTCATTCAAGTAGACTCCATCATAACCAAGCTCTTCAGAATGTTGAGCAAGGTCACGCATAGCATCATAACTCCAAACTGGCCTAAGGAAAACACCTAGTTTCATATCACCACAAAGCACATGTAATGGTTTATCAAACTTTTTGTTCAAAAAGCCAATAAACAACGATGTCTACTCCTCTAAGCTATGCGGATCCTCTGCATTGGAGATTGGGTAATCAACCCTGAATCAACATCAGGAAATTCCAGTGAAAACCTAGGACAAACCATTGAAGTAGTAAAAAAATTATCTCTTCTAGGTCAAGATGATATTACACTAGCAGTCTCAACCGATTTCGATTCAAAAAATTATCTTCTAGATTTCATTAAAGATCTTGAAATAAATTTTTTCCCCGAAATTATTTATTCCTCTCAATCAAAATATGATAAAGATCAAAAAACACTTAATTCCAAAGATGTTAATAATTTAATATCTCCAAATCATGTTAAAAATATCATTAAAGATGCTAGACCCGACATTTTATATATCTGCAATGCTGGGAATTTGAAAAACATTGACTTAGAATTACCACAAATTTTGAAATTTGCTCATGAAAATGGTGCAATTACTTTCGTGAGTGTTGGCAAGTCCTTGAGTGGATACCGTTTCTTAACATCTGCTTTCTTACAGATCGATTACCTTTTTTGTTCAATATCTGAAGCGAGAAGCATCACAGGTTTTACGCAAGCTTCCCGGGCAGCGAAAGCGTTGACTGCTGGGGGAGCAGGTATTAGCATTGTGGTAAAAGACTACGAAGGATTAGAAGCTCATGATGGTTACACATTAATTGAGATGCCCTCTTTTAGTCAAACAAGTTCTGTTGAATTGAAAGATCATTCTTCAATAATCTCCTCCATTTTTATTGGCATGTACCAAAGTGGAATGGTGTATGAGCAATTAAAACATGTGTCTGTTGAAATTTTGAAAAATGCTTTACTTTTAGGTCTTGCAGCAGAAAAAATGGAAGCAGAGTTTATCAATAATAAAAACGAATATTCATTGAATAATCTTCAGAAAATAGTGGAGAGTGAAGGAGGAGCAGTTCTAAAAGCAACTAGAACCACAGAACTTGTGCCTTAAAGGAGATATCTAATGGTAACTCAGAAAAAGATTTCAACCGGATCAAGGGACCTTGATAGGATTCTGAGTGGGGGCATAACCTCTGGTTTAGTCACTTTTATTTATGGTGAACCTGCATCGGGCAAAACTACGCTTGCGATGAGTGTATCTTCGAACTGTTTAAAATCTGATCCGATGGCAAAAATAATTTTA
>VGJH01000314.1 GCA_016867505.1 Candidatus Bathyarchaeota archaeon | reverse complement strand
TAAAAACGGTTGCTAGAAATATTTGTTTATGATTGCTTTCACTCGTTCACTTGGGGTAATCTCGGCTTTCATAAATTTCTCTTTTGGTTTTGATAAAGGTCTTGTTGCATCAATACCAATTTTACAACCTAATTCGGTTTGTTGATCTGCTGTAGGATCAAGGCTACTAACACGAGTGTTAGGAATAATCAGAAGGTCTTCATCTCCTTTAAAACGCGTAGCGATAGCCCATTCTACTTCAGTCATATTAAATGGGTCGATATCTGTGTCAACAACTATTGCATGCTTTAAACTTGGATGCGCACTGAACATTGCCATCAACATATTTTTTGGGTCTCCTTCTCTGACCTTATCGAAGCTCACTACACAGTGTAACCATCCATTACCTCCTAATGTCATGTTGACTCCTTTTACGGTTGGGACAATATTTTGGCAGTATTCCCAGATCCTGACCTCCGGGGGCATTCCCATTAAAAGCATATGTTCTGAACCACCTGGCAGTAGAGCTTGATATATGTAATCTCTTCGATGCATTACTCCCATCAACTCAACAACTGGTTGTTTACGTTTAATGTCAAATGTTCCACTCAGGTCTACAAATGGACCCTCTAATGTTTCTTCTTCCAAGCCTATTCGACATTCAAGCACCAGCTCAGCATCAGCAGGCGCTAAAGCATCAACATGCTCACATTGAACTAGTTTCAGGTTATTATTAAGAAGGGTATTCGCTACATCAAATTCAGATACTCCCCAATTAGCTGGTAAACTAGCAGCCAACAAAATTGAAGGATGTAATCCAATGCTTACACTGGCATCAATGTACTTTAACCCTGCTTTCTTACCTAACTGAGTTATTCTATGTAAATGCCTAGGAACAATTCTGATAGCCATTTTTCTTTTATCTAAGACAAGTAAACGATGAAAACTAACATTCTCAATATTTTCTTGAATATTTTTTGCATACAAAATTCCAGAGGTAATGTATGGTCCCGGGTCACCATTGAAATGCGTTAAAATTGGGATTTTGTCTAAATCTCCCTCTTCAACCACTTCTTTTACTGGTCCATCACTGACAATTTTACATTTGACCGGATTTTTCAGCGCTTGCTGTAATCGTGGATATAATTGAGTATTATTAATTCCTAAACCCTTTAAAATACGAGAACGAGTACCGCACAATCCTCCTACAATCATGTTTTTATGATTTTCAACTTTTTCAAAGATTACAGTTTTTTTTGTATCAAATTTCTCAAGAAGTGCACTAACTTCAAATTTTGTAGATATTTCTTCTTTTATTCTAATTAATTCCTCATTATCTTCAAGAGTTTCTAGGAATGATCTAAGACTACTCATTTCATTACCTTCTCCAATAATCGACTTAATAATTCCATTAAGATCCTATCTCTTCCTTCACTTTTTGAAATCTGTAAGTGAGTAGAAATAAGAACAATTTTATTGTATTTATTAGCAATTTGGGTACCCATCATCTGTCCAAGAAGTTGATCCCTTTCACCAATGACTTGGGTTGAAGCTAGCTTTGGTAATGCAATGCTTGTTGAACCTAGTTTAGGCTCATCACCTTCCCAAAATAATACAATTATAGCGTTATCCAACTCTGTTAATCCTACAGAATATTTTCTATTTTCACTCACTGTACTCTCAATAGAGAAGAATAGGCTCATTGATTGAAAATCAACCTTCGAAAAGTTAAGCCTATCCACAAAATATAATTCTTTAGAATATAACCCAAAAATATTTTCA
>VGJH01000313.1 GCA_016867505.1 Candidatus Bathyarchaeota archaeon | reverse complement strand
ATCTTTTTTTGATATTTCTCTGATGTTTTTACCTTCTTTAATGTAGATACTATCCTTCAAGAGCTCCTCTGGTGCCCCTTTAATGTATGAAGTCAAACCAGATGAGTTATGATATATTACGCTCATTCTCTTCCTATTTGAATCAAAAGAGTATTCAACCAGCAGTTTTTCTTCTTCATTATTAATTTTCTTTAAACCTGCTTTGACTGCTGCAACAACCAATGCTCCTTCTGTCGGATCGCCTGAGATCACCCATTTATTCTGCTCCTTAATCAGTGAAGCATTATTGCATTGGACACCAATGCGTAAAGACATATTCAAAGATTCATCATTTGAAGCTTCAATTACATTATCTCCATGGAAAAATTCCCCATCAGGATCATACCCTGAACCCGTAACATCAACCAAATGATAGGGTAAGACAATCTTACGGACAGTCATCTCATTTTTTGTTATGGTCCCTGTTTTATCACTGCAGATTACGGTTGTGCTTCCTAAAGTTTCGACACTAGCTAGTTTCTTGATAATGGCTTTTTCACGAGCCATGGCTGCAACTCCCAATGCCATGGTTATTGTCAATACAGCTGGCAAGCCTTCAGGAATAGCAGAAACTGCAAGGCTAATGGCTGTGAGTAAAGTCTCCTCAATTGGATGCATGAAAATATAGGAACCGGTGATGAAAATCCAGAGGGAAAGCAAAATACTAATTGCACCAAGCTGCTTCCCTAAGGTTTCTACCTTCCGATTAATTGGTGGCTCTTCAGCTGATGTGCTTTGAACTAACCCAGCAATTCCACCAAAAACGGTGCTCATCCCCGTATATACAACGACGGTTAATGCTCTGCCCGATGTGAGGACTGTGCCCATATATATAAAGCAAGTCTGATCGTCACTGAATTCGGGAACAGGGTAACACGATTTACTAACAGGCAAGCTTTCTCCTGTTAGAATAGCTTCGTCAACATCAAGGTTGAATGATTCTACTACTCGTAAATCAGCGGGCACCCGATCTCCTGCTTCCAGTTTTACTATATCACCTGGTACCAACTCAGATGAATCGATGATTCTTTCTTCTCCACCACGGATTACCGTGCTTCGTGGATTGATCAATTTCTTTAATGCTTCAACAGCTTTTTCTGCACGATATTCTTGGATGAATCCTAAAATCGCGTTAAGAATTAGCACGGATAATATTACATAAGAATCTGTGAGTGGTTCCCCTTCAATTATTGCTAAATAGCCAGATATTATCGCTGCAATTATCAAAATAATTACTAAAATACTCTTAAACTGCTCAAGAAAGAGAGTAATAACCGATTTTTTCTTCTCTTCCTTAAGCTTATTTAAACCATATTGCTGTAAACGTGATCTCGCTTCTTCCTCCGTAAGGCCATCAAAACCTGTTCCTAATAGGCGAAGAGCTTCCTCAGCATGAACTGTCTGCAGCTTTTTTTTTGATGGTGGTGTCTCCAAAATACACTAACCCCAAAAGCACATAAACTCATTATTCAATAATTAAGCTTTACTAATTTTCTTATTTTTAGGGTAAATTAAATGGTTGACCTTTTTTCAAAATTTTTTCAGGAATTTTTTTATGCCATTTTTCTAACCAGGTTAACTCCTGCTCTTTCTCCCTGAGTTCATCTGGCATAAGTTCCGGAATTGTATCGACCGCACAACCAACTGGGTACCATCTGTTACACTTGGGACAAAAGAGAATGCCCTCCTTCACTTCAAGCACATTAAGATACTTATACAATGCAT
>VGJH01000312.1 GCA_016867505.1 Candidatus Bathyarchaeota archaeon | reverse complement strand
TCCTGAAAACTCATCAATAATTTCAGATATAATAAAAGAAGAGTCGAAGATTAGACTAATTATTATTGCTACTCATGATTATGACCAAATAAGAAAGTTAGCTGAAAGAGTAATCCAACTGGAAAAAGGGAAAATTGTTAATGATGCTAAAGTAGAAAGTTTCGTTACAGATGCTCAATATGCAGATAATATTTTCACGGGATATTCTAGGATTTTAGAAGGAGTAACATTAATTGATGTTGGTGAAGGAGTTAATGTTGCTGCTGCTTTTAACGCAATTGGAAGAGTTGTTATCAATATTAGTCCAGAAGATATTATAATATCAAAAAATTATGTTGAAACAAGTGCGAGAAATGAATTAAAAGGAAATATTATTAGTTTAGAAGATTTAGGGAACATTATTAGATTAAAAGTCGATGTTGGTAAACAATTTAATGTTCAAATTACGAAAAAAAGCTTATTAGAAATGGAATTAACGGTTGGCTCTGAAGTATATCTTAGCTTTAAAGCATCTTCAGTTAGGTTAATTTAATTAAAAGCCTGGCTTTTAAATTATTTTTCACTTTTTAGTTTTTGCTGTAATGTTTTAAGTTCTCCATGTTCAGCAAATCGGATTTGAGTGTTAAGTCTAACATTGACTCCAATTTCTCTCAAGAAATTAATTAGACTAGCTCCATCAATTTTTGCTATAATCTTTCCTTCTTTAATTGTTTTTATTAGTGCTTGTTCTACTTGCGGTATTACGGTAGGATATTGCTCTCTTGCAGAATTCCATACTTCCCATGCTCTATCAATAAAATATTTATTCAAAATTTCTGTATTAGTTGGCTCTTTTATAGTAGTAGGTGTTTGTTGAGGTTGTGTTTGAAACATTCTTCGCTGCAATTCTTGTAGTTTTTTTCGCTTTAACCGTTCAAGTTCGTTGTCGCTGCTCATTGTAGTCACATTAGAAGCATGCAACTCTTTAATCTTATCTAAACGGGTTTTATTCGATTAAGTTTAAACCAATATAGTTAAAATAATATTATTAAAAATTATTAAATTATTTTAAAATTTTATTAACTTTTTCTTAAAGAAGAGTTATTTAGATTTGGGTTCACTTAACATTTTTTAACTCATGAATATTAAATCATGTAATAATGTCTCAGCAGTCATTTAGAATACTTGGAAAAAACACTATTAGAAAAGATGGCTTAGCTAAGGTTACTGGACAAGAAAAATTTTCATCCGATTTGAGTTTACCAGGAATGCTACATATTCGTTTGTTAAGGTCAATATACCCTCATGCTATTGTAAAAAAAATTGACTTTTCAGAAGCAACCAAATTAGGTGCAATTGTAATTACACCTGATGATTTACCAGATATCAAATTTTGCCCAAGATTAGTTAGTACACCAGAAGCAACATACAAAGATTGGTGTATCTTATCAAAAAAAGCTCTATATGTTGGTGATCCTATAGCGGCGATTGCTGCTGAATCTGAAGAGCTTGCACAATTAGCTTTGGAATCTATAAAAGTTGATTATGAGATATTACCTTCATACTTTGAAGCAGAAAAAGCAAACACATCAGAATCAGTTTTACTTCATGATAGTATTGAGTTAAATAACGTAATTATCAAACCAAATAGAAATATCGCATGTTCTCTAGATATTTCAGAAGGTGATGTTGAAGCTGGTTTTAAAGAAAGCGAAATCATAATTGAAAGAAAATTTGTAACAAACCGAAGATATCATGCTCAACTTGAGACTAAATCAGTTTTGGTTCGAC
>VGJH01000311.1 GCA_016867505.1 Candidatus Bathyarchaeota archaeon | reverse complement strand
AAATGTTAGCACCATAACCATTGTTAACTAGTACATTCTGGTAAGCCTCTCTCAACTTTTTTTCTGAAATAACTATATTTGATGCCTTAAGTCCTGCTAAGTTGAAGGTTTTACTTGGCGCAGTTAATGTGATGGTCCTACGAGATGCTTCATCAGATATTGATGCAATGCATGTATGTTTAATTTTACCAAGGATAAGGTCTGAATGAATCTCATCAGAAATAATCAGGATATCCTTCTTTACGCAGACTTCAACAAGCTTCTCCAGCTCGGAGTGCTCCCAAACACGTCCAACAGGGTTGTGGGGACTGCATAGAATAAGCATTTTTGTCCTTGCATCAATTTTCTTTTCTAGATCCTCATAATCCATGACATACCTGCCATTCACTATTTTCAGAGGATTATCGACTAGACTTCTACCATTGTTTGTCACAGTAGTTGTAAAAGGGTAATAGACGGGATTCTGAATAACCACTTTATCTCCTGGATGCGTGTATGCTTGAATACAAACATCTATTGCCGTTACGACTCCAGGAGTAAAACACATCCACTCTCTTTTTATCTTCCATCCATTACGACGACCCATCCAATCGATAAATGATTCATAGTATCTGTCAGTTGCTCCAGTGTATCCAAAGATTGGATGCTCTGCTCTAGCTTTAACTGCTTCAACAACTATTGGTGGGCATGCAAAATCCATATCCGCAATCCACATTGGGATAATCTCCTCATCACCATAAAGTCGTTTCCGATTACTCCACTTCGATGAGCTTGTTGGATTTCTATCGATTATTTTATCAAAATTATAAGACATAAAAAGGTAAGTTGTACCCAACTTAGTTAAAGCTTTTACCTTCAAATTGTGTAACTGCGAGGAGATTGTCTAAAATTTTAAGAAGCTCAAACCTATCAGTAAGAATGAATGTGATGAAGGATCTAAAAGTTACTTTAGAGAATCGTCCAGGTACTCTGGCAGAATTAACAGAGGTTCTTGGGAGAGCTGCAATAAATATTGAGGGAATATGTGGCTTCGCTCGAGAGGTTAGAGCAAGTGAGGACCGTGAATTCGTGACACATATTGCTCATGTTCTTGTAGAGGATGCAGATCGTGCAAAAAAAGCTCTTAGTGCAGCAGGTATCCGTATAGAGGAGGTACGTGAAGCATTAGTAATTGATATTAGAGATCGTCCTGGTGAACTTGCACTTGTAGCACGTAGATTAGCTGATGCGGGAATAAACATTGATTTCTTTTACTGTGCAACTCGGACAAGAATTGTTTTAGGAGTCAGTGACTCAGAGAAAGCGCAAAACATTTTTGGCATAAAGTTTGTTCAATAATTTTAATTAATTATACAATTATATGTATTTTAATCAATTAAGATCTTCATTATTTAATAATCATTTTTAATTATTCATTAAAAAATGCATATTATTAATTAATGATTTATTTATTTAATCTAAATCAAACAATAGTTTACACGTACATTGAATTAACAATATGCTATCACGAATATTGATGTGTATCATGTGTTCATAATATTTTAATATGACATGACCAACTTTTAATTTGAATTGTACAATAAGAAGATGAAGTTCATAATAATATTACTACTTTTAAGTCAGTCACTATTAATTCCTGGATATGGCGCAACTGTGCCACCTCAACTTAAGTTACTTATAACACAAACAATGCCAACGATTCCTTCAGATGGTAAGCCTCATCCAGCTTTTGACATTAGTATTGTAGATTCTGCAAATAAACCAAAGGCATTACCATATTCACTAAATCTAACAATAACT
>VGJH01000310.1 GCA_016867505.1 Candidatus Bathyarchaeota archaeon | reverse complement strand
AGAGATTAATATCAGCGCCCTATCATTCTGAGACGCATGCGGCTGTAGTCTAGCCTGGTAGGATAGCTGCCTGCCACGCAGCAGACCCGGGTCCGAATCCCGGCGGCCGCACCATAAATTTTTGTTATTCTAATCCAGTCAATTTAGAGAATTAAAATAAAACTCTTTTATTTTTATAACATTATGTAAGTTTAACTAAATATCAATAAAATATATAGATATTATTAGATAACAGAGGATAGCAATATATACTTCTTATTGTAACATTTAATTAAAGATGTCCACACTGGTATCTATGACTGTTGAGACTGATGAGTTCAAACTTTATCAAGTATTAGAAAAATTTTCACAACAATATGAAACAAGTTACACAGTAGTGAGAAATAATCACATATTCGTTCTTAAAGTCAAAACAGACAATTTCAGCGAGTTAATTAGGCGTTTAGGAATAATTAAAGATTGTAAAATTCAGATTCAAGAAATTGTAGGTAGCCCTAGTGTTAAAAAAGCAAAAATTGATTGGACACCAACAAATGTTGATGCCTTAATTGGTAAAGAAACCTTTGCTCAAACAGAAATTAAACCGATAGAAGGTGGCTTAATCAAATTAATTGGTGAACAATGGTTTAGTCGACCACTATATGATAAAACAATACTCCAAGGTTCTCGTGTTAAAGTCGTGAAGGTTGAGGGAGTCAGTCTCATTGTTGAGGAGGTAGAGGAGGAAAAAATGAATGGTGTTTAATGTAGCTGTAACCTTTACGGAATCGATAGTTATCTTAGCTATCATTCTGGTAATCTTGGTTCTATTAACTGGAATGAGTGTTAAACTCGTTAACCAGTATGAGAGAGGGTTAATTGAGAACTGGGGAGCTTTCAGTAAAATTGTTGATCCAGGACTTCACTTCATAGTACCTTTCATGCAGAAAATATATCGGGTGAATATGAGGGAACAAGTCATTGATGTCCCTCCCCAAGAGATTATTACAGAAGATAATGTTGTGGTAAATGTTGACGCTATTGTGTATTACCAAATAATGGATCCTAAGAGGGCAATTTATGAAATTGAAGACTTTGAGTTAGCGATAGTTAAGCTAGCTCAAACTACCTTACGTAATGTTGTTGGTGAAATGACTCTAGATACATGTTTAACTAGTCGCGAAAAAATCAATAATGATTTACGTAAAGTATTGGATGAGGCAACGGACAAGTGGGGTACAAAAGTAAACAGGATTGAAGTACAACGAATTGATCCACCAATTGATATTCAGGAAGCTATGCATAAGCAGAAGACTGCTGAACAGGAACGTCGTCAAGCAAGATTATTGGCTACTGGTAGGAAAGAGGCTGCTGAACAGGATAAAGAATCAACAATTTTGGTTGCTGAAGGACGTTCGCAATCAATATTATTAGTTGCAGAAGCAGAAGCAAAGGCAATTAAACTTGTTTCAGAGGCTGCTAATCAATATTTTAACGAAAATGCTCAAATAAATAAAAAATTAGACGTGATACGTGAAACATTCAGAGACCAAACAAAAATTGTTGTACCAAGCAATTCACAAATACTTAATGTCTTAGGCCTTGAAGGTTCACAAATATTACCACTCAAGAATTCTAAAGAGGAAGCAAAAAGTAAATGATAGAGTATGTTGCTATTGGTTTGGTTCTGATCGCTGTCGTAATTATTCTGTACCAAAATCCCAAAAAGAACACAGTGTTACACCACGAAGCAGATATTAGGTTACCTTACAAAAAATATAAGGAACTATATCCAAGAACCGGTTACTCTTATGTGGACTACAAAAAAATGCAGACAAAAGAAGCATTTAA
>VGJH01000309.1 GCA_016867505.1 Candidatus Bathyarchaeota archaeon | reverse complement strand
TATTTATATTAAGAGGCTTCGTATTAACCTATTAAATCCAGTTTTAAATGAGTTTTTATTAAAATGGTTTAATATGATAAAAATACGAATGTAGGTTAATTACAATCCTCAATAATATTTTTTTTGCTTTGTGGAGTTAGTAGATCATTTTAGATAAATGAACCCCCATTATAGATATTAATAACCTGAATAGAGACAAACAAACGACTCATAAGGCAAGGAAAGTTCATTTTAACCCCTAAAATACTCAGAAACCAAACAAAGGAACTCAAAACCATAAATACCTACAGAATAAGCTATCTATACACTCTGAGCCATAGCTATATAAAACTACTCGTATTAGTAAGATTCCTCTACTAAATGTCCTACATACAACTAGAAAGACTCACCATAGCACTACAAGATATTACCTGAAATGCCCACCGAAGACTACTCCAGACTACGGATATGCTTACTCATATAGTCAACAGACCAATACAAGAACCTCATTGAGACTATTAAGCCAATCACAAATGCAGTCGACAGCACAGGCGTTGGCATACCAAGGCTAGTGGATTGGTGGAGGGGAAACACTGGAAGAAGAAAAAATATGTGAAGCTCCATTTTACCAAAACATCTTGACCTATAAGGAGGTGGGGATGGAGGTTTCAGCCAATAAAGTGAACGATGTGAAGAGTCTTTCGGGGCTGATGGAGGCGAGAAGTCGAAACGTTCGGGTTTCCAGGCTCTACGGTGACTTTGCCTACGACTCCTTGAAGGTCTATAGCTTCTTGAAGGATTTAAGCGTGGATGTGGTGGTTAAAGTGTAGAGGAATGTGAGGGCTGATCGTGGCCAATCTTCTAGGAAGCGGGCTGTGTAGGTGATTAAGAGTGTTGGGTATGATGAGTACGCTTAGTCGGTGAAATATGTATGTGAGGGGGCTTGCTAGGAAAGTTCTGTTGTATAATATGCATGGGAAAATGTGAGGAGTGGTTATAAGATGGGTTTGTGAAGATAAGGTCATACAATCATCAAACTAAATCTATAATTCAATAAAAAATATAAAACTAGCTAATAATCCATTTTTTATGATATAATTGTCATTGGTATAGAATAAATTTAAAACATTATAAGGTATTTTTAAAAGATAAGGTGGAATAATAGCCATCAAGTTATATTATAGAGCTGTATAAGGATCGTATGAAAAATGAAGAAACAAGTTGGGTACTCATTCATAGTTTTTGGCATCATAAAAGCAGCATTTTTATTTTATGAAAGATTAACAGGGCACTCAGTTCCTATCGTAGAAGATGCAAGTTACATTTTACTCCTTCTGATAGGGGGATTAATTATTTATTCAGATCTTCATAAAACAATAGCTTCTTTTACTAATTGGCTTTACCAAAAAGTTGAATTAGGGATTTTCGATGCATTAAATTATGCTCTAGCTAATATAATGATATCTTTTTCAAAATCTTTCAGAAAAACACATACAGGATCTTTAAATTACAACATTATAACCATTCAAGTTGGGGGGATTGCATTATTAATTGCATTTTTACTTTTAGGAGGATATATATAATGGAGGAATTTGAGTTTTGACAGATACAACTCTTATAGCAATTGGTTTACCAGTGATGGTAAGTGCTTTATTATATATTTCAAAAAATAAAATCGAAGAATATGCATCATGGATTGCTACATTAGTAACTGGAATTTCTTTAATATCTCTCATTATGAATTACTCAAAAATACTTAATGGTCACTCAGCTACAACATCCTATTCATGGGTTCCCTCTTTAGGTTTAACTTTTAGTTTATATGTTGATACCACAAGTTTTTTTTTAGGAGTAATA
>VGJH01000308.1 GCA_016867505.1 Candidatus Bathyarchaeota archaeon | reverse complement strand
ACCTCCTTTTCAGAAGATAGTACCACGAAAAGCCAGAACTATCAATAATTAAGTTGACAATGTACTAGAGGCTCATTTCTCTTTTTTCTTCCTCTCCACTCGCGATCATCCCAGCTTTCACAATTCTTCGGAGTTACAGTCCCATATTGCACATTAAGCAATGAAGCGGCTAGTTGTCGAATCCTTCTTGAAGTCCCTCCCGCAGGATTTAGATCGTAAAAATACTTAAGAATGTCCTTACTGACATAAGAGACATCATCGAAATGTTTTCGAATCATGCTTGCACCAAGATAAACTTGTTCCAATCTTGCTTCTTTGTTTAGTCGGATTTTCTGTTTCTTACCTTTATATGCAGCTAACAGCGAGTCAAAATCTATACTTTCAATCATAGTCAAGCGAGATTCAAAATCACTTAATTTTTCTTCCTTCTTTCCTTCTTGCTTCGGTTTGGTGCCAGCGAAAATCCAAACGCAGGGTCTAAGACTGAAGAGTTTCCCACCCCTAACATAACTACCCTCTTCAAGAGGCGCTAAGAAAGAGGAATAAACTGGGTTCCCTTCCAATGAGCTATTTATCTCATCAACAAAAACTAGTATTCCTTTATCCTCTTGGGTTTGTAACGTCATTATGTTATCAAATAATTCTATCAACTCATCTCGGTGGATCATCTGCGTTACGTCATATCTTACAAAATGAAAATTAAAAGCATCTGCCAATGATTTCGCCAGAAAAGTCTTACCGGAACCTGGATCGGCCCTAAGCATGATGCTCAGAGACCTAGACTGTAGTCCTCTCTTCTTAAATATTCTCAGTTTTTTTGCAATTCGCGTAATAATTTCTTGTTTTTTTCCGATACAAGTTACGTAGCCAGGAAGCAAAGGAGAACCTCGCCATACGTCAAGCCGAAGCTCTCCATTTTCTTTGATTATCCCAAGGTCTTCCTGCGCTTGCTCCCATTTCTTAATTTCCTTTTCCCATGCATAATTAGCACATACGGGCGCTCGTAGCGGCTCCTTGTCATCTCCAATGTTGGCCGGTATCGACACGCCACCTAGTTTATCAGCATCGTGAATAGCAGAGGACACTCTACTCTCGTGCAGATTTGACTTTTGAGTAAGCATAATATAAACCAAGGAGGCATAGAAAGATGATGGCCAACCGGGTTGAGTCAATGGAGATGCTTTCACTAGTGATCTACCCGTAATGCATTTTTCAGAAAAATTTGTTCGAGCAACAACTTCACGCCTATCAGATAACAAAATAACATTCTTTCCTGGTAAATCTTTAATAATATTTGATGCTTTCAAGGTGATTTTCCCATTATATAGCCAAGATCCCCATGGATTGAGTATCGCTGCTACCTCTGGCCCAACAACAAATAATTCGATTGAGTTTTCTATGATATTAATCCAAGCTGGCAGAGGATTGATTTGCTTGCTCCTTATAAACCATCGAGCATTCGGATATCTATTGTTAAGGAAATCAATCAACTCCTTCTGAACCATACCTTTAGTGAGATCGTGTACTAAAATTGCATAACATTCATCCTTGGGTGGCAGGTCGAGTTTTTCAAGTGACTTTTTATCGTAAACGTTATGCTGCGACCTTCTCTGTTGTTCCCAGTCAACTCGATTTATTTGCTCAATCCCGACATTTTCCTCATGATATTGACGGACAACACGGTTAGTGGGACCATCTGGATTCAAGGTACTCAAAGCTATCGCTGGACTATTTGCACAAAAATCGAATTTGATATGGAATCTGGAGTAAGCGGCACCACACTTCTTGTGACTTCTTGAATGTACCAGATGTTTTATAAATTCAGTATCATTTTTATTCCAATTCCCAAGTCCA
>VGJH01000307.1 GCA_016867505.1 Candidatus Bathyarchaeota archaeon | reverse complement strand
TTGCTGACAATATAAACTATTAAAACGGTATTCCTCATAATCTTCAAGATATAGAACAAGTTCCAATCTCTCATCGACACTGGCATACTCCTCTTTAAACGCATCCTGCAATTTAAATAATTTTATAAAGCTTTCCTTTGTAATTCTTGATTCCCCAAAAACATTCAACCACAAATCGGAATTTGTATCAATATAGTATTCAATCTTTTGTTTGATGCCTAATGCTTGCCGCTTTAACTGCTGTATATGGTTCAGCATATCCTCTTTTTTACTAAGAATACCTTTCAGTTCGAGATCAAATTCCTTGACCTGTAGTATAATATCATCAGATCGCTGCGTTTTTTCTTGAATCATTTCTTGCAGGTGAGGTTTTACCCCGTCTGTTACACTTGAGGCCTGTGCTTTTATATTCTCAATCTGTTTTTTAATCATACCCAATGTTTGCAGCATAGTCTGTCTTTCTTGTTCAAACCGCAATTCCTGATTCTGAATATCCTTAACTTTTTCAATGACAGATACAATTTCATCTAAAATCATTGCATAATTCTCTACGTCTATCCTGTCTTCATCAGATAATTCCAATTCCCTGAAAACCTTGTAGGCAATAATATTTTCTTTTAGTGAATTCCTGCTTTTCTGTTGAATATTATAAAGTTCTTCTAAGTATCCTAAATTTTTCTCATGATTTTGCATGAAGTTATCCATGCACTCTTTAATTTTTAGCATGTTACCCAATTCAGCATCCAATCTATCCTGCAAGATATGCTTTTCTTCTAGTTTTTCATTGTAGCTTTCCAGTATATTAACAATAGCTTTGAGCATTTCAGCAACTTTATCATGGGCTGTATAAACATTTTGCAATTGAAAAACTTCCTGGTTGATACAAGTTATCTCCTCTCTGTTTTTTTGCATCTTGTTAATAATATTGCGCTGAAGGTCGTCAACACGACGGTTCAATGCATACTGTTCAGAACCCCGCTCAAACTTTTCTTCTCTACCAATTCTTATAGCTTTTACATTCGGTTTATTGCCAATCCTTTCTAATACATTGTCTACTCCTAGATTAGTCTGAGAAGATAACAATACTTTGTTATTGCTCTTTACTAAATATTGTGCTATTTCGCAAATAACTGTAGTCTTACCAGTTCCCGGAGGCCCCTGAATAAGATAGATGTCATCACAACTTAATGAACTTTTTATAGCTTGTTTCTGATTTTCTGTCATAATCTCAAATTCACTAGAAAAACAGCTATAATCAACAGATCGACCATATGCGGGTAGCAAGTAACCTACCTCAGGAACAAAATCCCTTAATTTCACATTAGCAGTTTCTTTTTTAAATATCTTTTTTAGAGCATGTTTTTGTTTGTTCAGTATGGATTTTGTTCCAATATCATCAATCCATATTTTTCCTTTACTCAAATTCTCATTTTGACTGAATTTTTTAGTAAGTGTTGTATTATAAGGTTCAACAAACAATAGCCCATTATTTTTGTCATAATTAATTAACGTTCCTATACCAATCGATGGAATCTTATCCAAATCATACGAGTCTGCATCATAATTCTGGTTAAAACAATCTCTATCACAACCCCTTATTCTCTCACCGTTTGAGAAATTAAAATCATTTTTTGAAATCCTAAATACCAGTAACCCTTTATCAAAATCCGCCTTACAGTCACTATAATCAACAAGCTTGCTGTATTTATCCCTTTTAAGCATTTTCTCCTGCTGTTGTCGGATAATATCAAGGTTTTCCCAATATTCCTGGTACTTTTTAAATTCTCTAAATTGTTCATCGCTTTCAGAAATATTTTCAATGTCCTCTATTATAGATTGAGCAGTTTCAAATTCTGCCACACCATTTTCAGACC
>VGJH01000306.1 GCA_016867505.1 Candidatus Bathyarchaeota archaeon | reverse complement strand
TGCATCTACAGATGGAGTTGTTGTAGCTGCAAATGAGACACCTGAAAGTGTTTTAGAGGATGCTGATTATTTCCGTAAAATTTTCCAACTTGATGAACATACTTGTATGGCAATAGCAGGTCTAAGCTCTGATGCTCGTATCTTAATTAATCAAGCACGAGTATTTGCTCAAAGTAATAGATTATTGTATGATGAGCTTGTCGATATAGAGTCTTTAGCTAAAAGGTTAGGTGATATTGCTCAAGTCTATACTCAACATGCTGGAGTTAGACCATTTGGAGTAAGCACAATAATTGCAGGAATTGATGCCACTGGAAGTAGAGTAATGACAACAGACCCAAGTGGCTCTTATCGAGGCTATAAAGCCATATCGGTTGGAAGAAAAAGCGAAGAAGCAAACAAATTCCTTGAGGAGCGGTATAACAAGGAGATAAATCTTAATGAAGCTATAAAATTAGCTATTGAAACAATAAAACTAGCTTCAGAAGGTAGTTTATCAGCGTCGAATGTTAAAGTAGCAATAGTATCATCTGATACCAAGGTCTTTCGAAGACTTTCTGATGAGGAGGTCCAGAAGCATCTAGGATAGAGGACCTAACAGATGGGTGCAAACTATACATTAGTAAGATATCAGCATAGCGGGGAAAAATTCGAAATTCTTGTTGACCCAGATAAAGGGTTAGCATACAAAAAGGGTGATTTAAAAGATATTACTAATGTTCTTCTCATTGAAACAATATTCACTGACTCAAATAAGGGAGAAAAAGCATCCGAAGGAAAATTAAAAACTGAATTTGGTACAAGTGATCCTATAGAAGTCGCAAAAATACTATTCGAAAAAGGTACGTTCTTATTAACAACTGCTCAACGTAAAGAAATGACTGAACAAAAATTAAGGCAAATAATAACAATAATATCAAAAAGTTACGTTGATCCAGCAACTAAAATTCCTCATCCAGTAATTCGAATCGAAAACGCTTTAGAACAAGTAAGATTCAGTGTTGATCCTTTCAAACCCGCTGAAGAGCAAGTGAAAGATGTTGTCGCTCTTCTTCGACCAATAATTCCAATGAGCAGCGAAAATATTCAACTTGCTCTTAAAATACCTCCAGATCATGCCTCACGATGTTATGGTATAGTGAAGAATTATGGTGAAATTAAACGGGATGAATGGCAGAAAGATGGGAGTTGGATTGCAGTTGTTGAAATTCCTGCTGCCATGCAATTAGAGCTTCTGGATAAACTAGGAAAAGCCACCCAGGGAAATCTCCAATCAAAAATCATTAAATAATGGGATAGAAAAAATGAGTGAAAACTATCAAAGTAGAGAACTTGTCATACCCGGGGATGTAGTATATGAGGGAAAGATAAGGACAGGAGAAAATACATATCGCATCCAGGAGAAAGTCATCGCAACACGTCTAGGTTTAGTTAATTATGATAAGGATATTGTATCAGTTATTGCGTTACAAGGTGGATTCAATCCATTAGTTGGGGACTTGGTAATTGGTGAAGTAAAGGATATTGATCTCGGTGAATGGGTTGTTGATATTGGATCACAAATTGAAGCATCTTTGAGTATTCCAGATGCAGTTGATCAACCGTATAGAACTGAATTTGATATGACAAGAATTTTAGATGTTGGAGATACAATAATTGCTAAAATTGTTGATCTCGATCATAGAAAGACCCCAATTTTATCAATTTTAGGATCGGGATTAGGTAAAGTGAATCAAGGATTTATTTTTCGTATTACCTCGTCAAAGATTCCTAGGCTCATAGGGAAAAAAGGTTCAATGATAAATATGATAATTAAAGAGACAGGTTGCAGAGTAGTTATTGGACAAAACGGTTTAATCCTTATTGATGGTCCCACCCGA
>VGJH01000305.1 GCA_016867505.1 Candidatus Bathyarchaeota archaeon | reverse complement strand
TTGACCTACTGAAGCAACATCTTTTTCCTTGACTTTAATTAAGAAATCCCAATCACCAGTAATAATATGGACTTCTTGAACTTCACGAAATTTGGCAACCTCTCGTGCGCATTGTCGTTGATCGAGGTCCTTATCCACTCCTGGAGGCCGGTATGTAAACTGTGCAAAAATAAAGGCTGTTGTGGGTCTACCTAGTTTTCCAGCATCTAAAATTGGCTTATAAGACTTAATTATGCCAAGGTCCTCAAGGCGTTTAATTCTACTATAAACCGTTGTTATTGGTGAATCAATTCTAATGCTAATGTCTTTGACAGCTACTTTAGCGTCTTTAACCATCATATGAAGTATCTCTTTATCCTTCTCATCAATACTCATTTCATCACTGTAAATATTACGAAATGTGAGGTAGTATTTATGTATTATTTCGTAATGTCTCCAAGAAATATTAGAATAATTTTATATTATAGAACATATTTTCGTGTAATCTACAGTGATTAAAGTGGATAAGACTCAGCTTCAGATACATCTCAGTGAAAGGTATAGAGACATCAAAAAACCTGAACTAAAAGCAGTTATGATGATTCAAGATGAATTACTTTCATCCTTAAGGGATTACCTAAGAGGAATTGGCTTCATAGAAATTCTTGCCCCAATAATCGGCCCAGCAACAGACCCGGGAATCCGAGGCGCAAAACAAGTCAGTTTCGACTATTATGGAACACAATTCAAGATTATGAGCAGCATGATTCTGTACAAGCAGATGGCAATTAATAGTATGGAGAAAGTATTTGCGCTGTCACCGAACATTCGGTTAGAACCAGACGAAACTATAAACACTGGACGTCATCTATCAGAGTTTAGGCAACTAGATCTTGAGGTAGCAGAAGCAACTTATAATGATGTTATGAAAATAGGAGAAGACATGGTAACTTTCTGCATCAAAAGAATTAAGACAAATTGTTCAGAAGATTTAGAGATACTTGGGAGAAAACTAAAGACACCAAAAACACCTTTTAAAAAAATTAAGCACATAGATGCAGTAAAATATCTTCAAGATAAAGGTTACAATGTTAAACAAGGTGAAGAGATTCCATGGGATGCAGAAGGTTATCTAAGCAAGAGTCATGAAGATTTTTTTTGGATGATTGATTATCCAAAAACTGCTAGAGGATTTTATGATAAAGAAGATGAAGATAATCCTGGGATTTTAAAGGATTTTGACCTATGCTATCCTGAAGGATTCGGTGAAGCAATTTCTGGTGCAGAAAGAGAGTTCAAATATGAAAAAGTTAGACAAAGAATCTTGAATGGTGGAGAAAGCGAAGAGCATTATAAATGGTATCTTGATATGCTAAAAGAAGGAACAACACCATCAGCTGGCTTTGGGATCGGTGTAGAACGTTTCACCAGATATATTTGTGGTCTTGAACACATCTGGGAAGCGGTCCCATTCCCAAAGGTACCTGGCGTAGTTTCTCCTTAACTCTTTGATATTAGTTCATCCAACACAACTGCATCAATTATGTATATTTTTGAGACACTATTCTCCCAAAACATGATGAATAGTTTAGGATAATGTGAATTCAGCAAATTGAAAGCATACTGCTCTTCGTTAAAAGTATAAATCCAAATTGCTATTTTGTTTTCAGCAAGCCACTTAACAAATTCAAAAGGCTCAGATGCACCATAATAATGTGGAGCATAATGACTCCCTGTCAAAAAAGAAAGATCTAGGCCAAGTTGAACAAATTTATAATTAATTGTCGGATAATCACATGCAATTTTTCCACCAAAATATAATTGCTTAGTTTTTAAAGCTGATTCGAATGCATTTGATGTTTCCTCTTGAAAACCAGAATAAATTGGGATAAAAAATAAAAAAGATATTATGAAAAGAATGA
>VGJH01000304.1 GCA_016867505.1 Candidatus Bathyarchaeota archaeon | reverse complement strand
AATAGTCTCATCATCAGGCACCCTATCAGAAAATTTTCTAATAGACTTATGTGACAACAAACACTCAATAACAGAATTCGTCTTCATGACAAAGTATTTCATCTATAAACATAACAATTTTACTACATATTCTAAAAAAATTCAAGCCAAAAATCAATTCCTTATTTTAGTATTGTGTTAAATAATCATAAAAATGTGATTTTTAATTAATCAATCTTCCCATAAAACATGTCAAGATTCAAGACAATTTATATTATAGAATAATATAAATTAATACGGTACTAAATGTTAAGTGATACAAGTAAGTTAGAAAAAACTGGAAGATATGGGGGATATAGGATATATATTCCATCATCAGTAATTAAGGATAGTCAATTTCCGTTAAAAGTTAATGAAGACGTCTTTATCGAAATAGACGTCGAACGTAAAGCATTAATTATAGTAAATGCTGGAAAGTCAAAAGAATTATATGATCATAAATAAGTAACACATGAAAATATGCCAAAACATATTCCTGCTAATCCTATAATTAAGCCAGCCCAAAAACAATAATTGTTTTTCAAATCATCAGAATGAATTCTATACAAGAAAGAAGGTACTGCACTTAATACAGTGTAAATAACAAGGATTAATACATCGAATATTGGAATGTTGTTTTTAAACAAAGCCACAGTAATTGATATTAATATCGTCAAACCGACATAATAGAGGTCTAAACCAATATCGGATAACCAATCGTTTATTGCTATTTTTTTATCGTCTCCGTCAATTTCGTAAGGATATTTCATGCCAGTGATTACTATAAAGAGAAGTGAAGGGATCAATATTATTAAAATAAACAAATTATTATCCAATATTTTCTTTTATTTTACATTTAAACAAATATATAATCTTTTACACTAAAAATTTTTTAATTTAAAATAATAATAAGTCAATTATTTAGAATGCTAGTAACCGTGCTGGATTTTTCTCTGTGATGGTTCGGATATGATAATCAGATACACCGTATTCTCTGAGCTTTGGAATAGCAAATCGGGTTAAGCGGCAGTATCCTTCTCCTCCATAGCGTCGAGTCATAACTTTAGCACATGTGTCGGTTCCGAAAACAATTTGGTTGGCATATCCCTGATCTAAGAGTTTTATGATTCCAGCCAGACGCATCCAATCTGGTATCAAGGTTCTGTTTTGATCTTCAGATTCTACGTTACCTGGCGTAAATTCTAGACTGATGTTAACACCGGTATCAAGAACCTCTTTAATGTAGTCAAGTCTCAGAGTGTTCAATTCAGGATGGGTAATCAACAACTTCATATCCCTAATCCCAAACGCACTTGCCACATGCGCTATAACTGCTCTAGAAACATCCATGCCTTCTGATTTGAGTATCTCCACGACTTGGCGGCCATCACTACAATGAATCGTTAAACTCATACCGGTTTCATTAGCTACTTTTGCTGCAGCTCTGAGAGCTTTTTCTTCTTTTTCCGTCAAGTTCTGAAGAGCAATCTTCAAATGCCCAGGAGGAATACCGGTGTCCTCCACCCCGTTTTTTACCTCACCCATCATATAATCGTAGATCTCTTTCTCACCCATTGTAAGATACTTATCTGGCCAAGAGTCAACGGTGTAGAGTCCAGTTGATATGATTATATGGGCTCCAGTTTTTTCCGCTATTTTTTTTATGGTTGGAACTTTGGTTCGAATACCAGGAACACTGAGCTCTAGAATAGCCTTGCCACCTGATTTCTGGAAATCCTGCACTTCACCCAACATCATCTCTTCATCATCAAAACTCAAACCATCCCAATTAGTCATGAAGTTCCGCTTGATCAGCCCAATATTGCTGAGGCTGACGGGATCATCAACAGTGTAACGGTCATCATTTGATCGGAGTTGTCCTTTGTATCTTTCCCT
>VGJH01000303.1 GCA_016867505.1 Candidatus Bathyarchaeota archaeon | reverse complement strand
ACCTGTTGTTGATGAAATGATTTCTTGGATGAAGGAGTCTGACGCGGTTAAAAAAATTGAGGTAGCTGGTTCGTTTAGGAGGAGAAAAGATACTGTTGGTGACTTGGATTTATTGGTGGCTTCTGATGCGAGTGATATTGCTTCTGAACGTTTTGTCTCAATGCCTCCAATTGAAAGAGTAATCAGTCATGGTCAAACCCGTAGCACTGTCTACTTGAAGGGTCATCTTCAGGTTGATTGCAGAGTAATTAAATCCGAAGAGTATGGTGCTGCCCTCCAGTACTTCACAGGGAGTAAGGAGCATAACGTGAAGCTGAGGACAATCGCAGTTAAGCAAGGTTACAAATTAAATGAGTATGGCTTGTATAAACGTGAAAACGATGAATTAGTTGCTTCAGAGTCTGAGGAACAGATCTATAATGCTTTGGGAATGCAGTGGATCCCGCCGGAGCTTAGGGAAAATAGGGGAGAAATTGAAGCAGCGTTAACTGGTACATTACCACACATTATTGAATATGAGGAAATCAAAGGAGATCTCCATGTTCATACTAAATGGAGTGATGGCACAGCAACAATAGTTGAGATGGCTGAAGCTGCAAAGAAATTAGGATTAAAATACATTGCCATCTGCGATCATTCTAAAAGTCTAGGCATAGCCCATGGCCTGAATGAAGAAAGATTATTTGAACAGGGCAAAGAAATTGATAAAATCAATGAAAATCTAGAGGATTTCAAAATATTGAAGGGAATCGAATGCGACATCAAGTCCGATGGTAGCCTAGATTTTTCATCCACCATTCTCAAAGAACTAGATTTTGTTGTAGCAAGCATACACAGTGGATTCAAGAGCGAAGCTGATGTAATGACGGAGAGGATGATCAAAGCAATACATAACGAGTATGTCTCTACCATTGGCCATCCAACGGGCAGAATAATTCAGAAAAGAAATCCCTACTCTCTTGACTTGGGCAAAGTCTTCGAAGCTGCAGCAAGTCAGGATGTTGCGATGGAGATTAATGCATTTCCAGATAGGTTAGACCTAGATGATGTCTCATCTCAAAAAGCGAAAGAATATGGAGTAAAATTGAGTATAGGCAGCGATGCACATGCTTCAAACCAAATAGACTTCCTTAAACTAGGTATCGCAGTGGCTAGGCGAGGCTGGTTAACAGCTGAGGATATTTTAAATACGAAAATTTAATCATTTATTTTTTTTCACGGAATAAAATTTTTTCGAATAATCCAAAAAAATAGTCGCGAGTAGGAGGCCAGGTTAAGACGATGCAGAAGATGATGCTGATAATTGTTACCGATACCTGAGTAATCAGGTTCCCAAATATGCCAATAAGAAAATCAAAGATAAAGCCCCCAAAAAAAGCACCGACAGAGTATAGAATGGTTTTACCAAGGGCTTCAATGACTAATAGTTTATGAAAGGGTAAGCGCCTGGATCCTGCTAACATAATAATTGGCATATCAGGTAAAGGAGTCATTGAAACTGCTAGAATTGCCCATAAACCGTACTTGTTAATCCATTTTGTGATGGTGTCTGTTGTTCTTGTTTTTTCTTTGACAGTCTCTGAGACGCCTAAACCAAATAGGTACGGTACTAGGTCACCGATTGCTCCACCAAGTCCAGCTGATGCCCCTAGGATGATTGGGTTATAGATTTGGGATAATGCTAGGAATAGGGGTATGAAGATATCTCTTGCTAGCATTGTGGCATGGCTTAATAGTGTAACAATGAATATTCCAGTTAAACCATATTCCTCTAAATTGCTTTGATTAAATAACAGATTAAATAATATAACCCCTGAGATGATGGCAACGAGGAAGACCCCCACAATCAAGATTACTGCTTTTTTGTTCAAGTTTAGGGTCTCCAATTTGATATAATTTGATAGGCATATCTAATATATTA
>VGJH01000302.1 GCA_016867505.1 Candidatus Bathyarchaeota archaeon | reverse complement strand
GTGAATGTACTTGCACAGGTGTTCATGGTGCAAACCGTTTAGCTAGTAACAGCACATTAGAATGTTTAACCTTCAGTACCTTTGCATACAATAAAATTAAGGAACTTGGCATTAATGGAGAAAGTGGCAAACAAGTTGTTGAGCAAGTAGAAATCAAATTACTTCCCGAGAACAATGCTCATAGAAAAGAGCTTCAAAAATTGATGTGGTACAATGCAGGGATTATTCGTAGTGAAGATAAATTGATTCGAGGGCATGAAGCATTAGAAGATCTTCAGAAAAGTATTGGTGATGATTTAAATTACTCAAGAGATGGGTTAGAGCTTCGGAATATGATGGATATGGCTCGATTAATTTTCAATTCAGCATATATGCGTAAAGAAAGCAGAGGAACACATTATATGGATGATCATCCGACTCGAAACGATGAAGAGTGGTTGAAACATATAACAATAAAATTAGAAGAAATTAGCCTTGAAAAGCACATATGGGATTAATAAATTGGATTTATTTTATGAATTGTCCCATATGACCTGGTGTAGCATGTGGAACTGGTAGATCAACCATTGTTTTTAGTCCTGGCTTTGAATTAATTACGTGAGGAATCATATTTGCAGTTATGGCAATGGTTGCGTAATCTCCATGTGTGCATGGGCTTATTTTCTGATTTATTGGTGGTACGCCTTTAATCGTGACTGAATCGAATTCTTCTGGAGCTCCAATATATGCTTTAAAGTCCATTGTGATTACTTTCTTTCCTTTAATGATTCCATATGCGTATTGAACTGAACCTGCGTTATGTCCTTTAGGTACTTTAATTGCTTCACTGGCAACATCCTTCTTAAGGACCATTGGCTGAGGCATCTCGACTTCGATTTTATCCAGTTTCCAGCCTAAACTATCAGCAATCATCTGAATACTTTGCTCTAAACCTACATGTCCAGTAATTTCATGGTTGGCAATTTTCTTTTTGAATTCTTCTACTGTTAATCCAGCACCAATTTTGGTTTGGAATGGGATTCTTCTGGTAGCTGCATCCATTTGTCGAGCGATATATACATCCTCTACTTTCTGGCAGACTGCTGTTAAGGTGATGGGGAGAGTATCCATTACAAATCCTGGATTAACACCAGTTCCAAGCAAAGCAACCTTATTCTTTTTGGCGATTTTATCAAGTTTCTTAGCATATTTTGTGCCTTCTTCAGTTGCATATGGATAACTCAACTCTTCACAGGTTGAAACAATAGGTACTCCATGACTCATAATTTGTTCAAATTGGTCGAATGTCTGTTTCAGGTAACTCATGGTTGTATGCGTAACAATATCAGGTTTGGTTACTTCTAGAACCTTATCAGCGTCATTACTTATTTTTACACCTATTTTTTTAACTCCCAGAACTTCGCCTAAATCTTTTCCAATAAGCTTTGGGTTAATATCAATTGCACCAACAATCTCTACTCCTTCTTTTTCTAAGAGGTGAGTAGCTAGTTTTTGACCAATAACACCTATTCCATAACAAACTACTTTAACATTCTCCAACTTAGATCACCTACGATTTGACGTAGCTAAGTTAAAGCCCTTACTGAATTTGATCATCTAGTTTTGGTTCTTCAGGAATTTTTATAGGCTCTTCTTTAGGTGCTCCTCTTAAGAGTCTGTGGGACGATACAAATGGTTCCCAACCCTTCCGTTTAGCAAAAAGAGTTAAAATGTAAATAATTACTCCTGGGACTATTGTTTTTAAAACATTATAGTATGATTGTTCAAACTGAGGAGTTACTTTCTTAAACAGCCAATTAATTGGTACGACACTACCTTGTACATACCACCACATGCTTGGCATTATTCCTGTTGTTAAATAGACTAAGTCACAAGAAATAGGTATTATAACAAGCACTAAATCATATAGCCAGACCATTATTCCCATATCA
>VGJH01000301.1 GCA_016867505.1 Candidatus Bathyarchaeota archaeon | reverse complement strand
CGTACCCTGACCAAAAAGCCTAAGCACATTAGCAATTATTTCATCAACCTGAATCGTGTTAAATTTTCGATTCACAGCTCTACCTAAGGTGCCAAAAGCATGGGCAGCATGCAAAATTTTTCCTCCAGCCTCTTCGATGGTTTTACGATTTTCAGGAGTCATTCTACTTTTATTTGCTTCACGGAAGCCAAAAGTTCCTGCAACAATAATTAAGTTATAGCCCTTGAAGAGATTGGCAGCTTTCACACCAGTCTCACCAGTATAGGATGCAACAACAATATTCTTAATGCCTAAGACATCAGCACGGGCTTTCGCTAGTTTTAATGTTTCATCAGTATTGTTTTTTCCAGCTTCATTGAAATATACCGTGTTATGTAAGTTTTCTGACAATTTTTATCTCCTCAACATTATAATGATTATTATAATTTAAAAAATTAGTTTAAAATAAGTTTATTTCGATGAGTTCCAGCGCGTGCACACCGTACTTCAATCGCAATTTCTTGGGGTTTATCAGTTTTCACTACCCACTCAACATTCGCACGAGTTTTATCTACTACTTCTCCTCCAACCACTCTTGGTGCAAGAATTTTTGAGGAGTGCCCATCGAGGTGACCAAGGTTTATTTTTTCATGGCCAATTACTAGTTCTGTGCCTTCAGGTAGCTTAATTTCAGCAATCACTGCTGGTGCACGTTTAACTCTGATAGCGATCTCAGTTACATTAGTTGGCAACCAGCCAGTGTTAACTATTTGGGCTTCTACTTTATAGACATCTTCTGCAACTTTAGTTGATTTTGCTGAATTTATACGAAGTAAGGGCAATAGAGATGCATGTTTTAAGGCGAACGGAAGTGCTTTATTACACTCTTTCTCCAACCAGTCACCTGGGGGCGGATTTCTTTGAGTATATTTAGTGTTGATTCCACCAACTTCGATTTTTCCTAGCTGTGGATGATCAACTTGGTGCCAATTAATGTATCCTTCAGGATAATGTTCATCTATCCATTTTAATTGTTTAATTTGATCATCTTCACTTAACTTTGTGAAACTGAAATTTATACCTCCGCGCTCCCTGAAATGACCAAAGCCCAGATGATATTCTAGTTCCCATAGCTCGATACTGTAGTTGAAGGCTCCGAGATGTTCATAAAAGAAGCTTAAACTGCATCCATGTCTAAATGGCCTATCGTCTTCGAAAGTGAACTCTTCATATACACTCAATGATGGATACCCTGTAACTTCTTCACCGATTTTTGCGATATACTTGTAAATTTCTAAATCCTGTTTCAGTTCTTGGTCGATGAACCAACTATCTGGGTGAACTGTGCTTTCTCTGAGGATGAGTCCTGAATGAGTGTGGAATGTATGCATACCCGATAAGTTTGAGTGGTTTCCCCAAAAATCAGCTATTGCTCTAGCTTCAACTTCTTGAAGTGGAAATGCTCCAGCACCACCTAATGGTAATCCTCCAGGTGCCCAATAAGCTGGGTAGTTACGGTTTGTACCACCCAAGAACCTGGGTGGAGCCATTGTAACCTGCTTTCCCGGCTTATATTTCAGAAACTTACCTTCTCTTAAAACTCTATAAAAAGGACCAGTCTTATCATCAAGCTGCCTTTTCAGCATTAACCGAGGATCTTTACCACTAATTTTCCAATCGCCATTCTCATCAGAAATCCTCATGTAAGTGATCTTACCATCCCCATCAACATCCTCCTCATAATGGCCTTCACCATCAGCAAAGGCGGGATTGGGGATACCAGCAGCGGTACTATGATAAGGCTGAGTAAGGAAAACTTCAGCTCCATCAGGATTAACCCGGGGGAGAATATAGACCACTTTATTATCCACAAGCTCAGTAATCATGGAATCTTTACCATAGGCTTCAAGCAAGTAACATAATGTCCTCATACAGACTGCGCTACCAGTTACTTCAC
>VGJH01000300.1 GCA_016867505.1 Candidatus Bathyarchaeota archaeon | reverse complement strand
TGCCCAGTTATTATTCCAATTAAAATTATATAATGCAATAATTCCAGCATTAATCACAATAATTCCAATTAAAACAAAAATTGTTCCAGTGACAAATATATTCTGTTTTCTAATTTTAGTAAACTGAAGAGGAGTCAGTCCTCTATGTAATATTATGCTAATGACTGTAAAACTTAACAATAGTGTTAACGCAATATAATAGTAATGAGGTGTTGTTATATCCATTCTCCAGTAAGGAGCATCAAAAATGAATGATAAAGCAGTTAATGATAAGATTATGAAAATATTTCTCATTCCCGTTGAATATTTCGCGTTTATAAATTCTTTAATAGATTTTAAAATTAATCTAAACGAAATGACTCCAAATATGCTTAACATTATAATGAATAGAAAGCGGTACTGAACTTCGATGGTTGGCATTAAAGAAATTAATTCTGTGCTAGAAGCTGGCTGAATCGCTAATAGGAATATTCTCGGGACATAAGACCAGTTGCCAATGCCACTGATCATCATATAAACCACATTCATAAATGGGCCTATGAAAGGAATTTCCATAGTTGAAATGATTATGGTAAAAGCAAACAACCATTTAATGAACTGCCAAGAAACCCATGCGAGAGTTTTTCTTTTAATTACCAAGCTGGGCATACTGAAACTTGTTGGAATACCTGCAGTTGCAGTTGTAATTTTAATATATTGTTGTACACTATTATATATTTCAAATAATTCACTTTTACCAATAACTGGATTAAGTGTTAAAAGTGCTAAAATTGCTGCTGAAATGAATAAGTAGTTGTTATAAAAAACAGTTTGAAACCAGTTTAAACCTGCTTTTTTCAAATACATTGATTGATTGACGTTAAAATCTAGGAAAACATATAACGCCCAGAGTACAGTTATAATTAATATTAATGATAATAGAATCCAAGTCGAATTTCTTTGAATAATATTTGGTTTCTTAAACAATCAAATGGCTCCTTTATTCAATGTTAATATTATGCAACTTAAGTACCTTTACATAGTTATTAACTTCTAAAGTTAATGGATTTAATTTTATTTTAATAATTTATTAATAAAGTTGAATAGATGTAGTATCAACTTATGATTACGTAATGTGTTTATTAATTATGAGTTCAGTTTAAAAGTAATTTTAGATTTTTTGATATTAAGAAAATGTCTAAAAATCAAATTGTTGATAAAGAAATCAGTCAAAATATTATTGAACGTATAAATTTTGAGTGTTGTCAGGTTGAAAAAAAGGTTATTCAATGGAGACGTACTATTCATCAAAACCCTGAACTCGGAAATAGAGAATTTAAAACTTCAAAACTAGTCGCTGAGCATCTTCAATCTCTTGGTTTGGAAGTTGTTCAAGGTGTTGCACATACTGGAGTTGTTGGATTTCTTAAAGGAGCTTCTTCAGAACCCGTTATTGCCTTACGAGCAGATATGGATGCTCTTCCTATTAAAGAGGCTCTTGACTTACCTTTTTCATCAAAAATTACTACTACTTATAATGGACGTGAAGTGCCTGTTATGCATGCTTGTGGCCATGATGCTCACACCGCTATTTTGATGGGTGTTGCTGAAGTCTTATCAAAAATTTCCGATGAATTACCGGGGGGCATCAAATTCATTTTCCAGCCTTCAGAAGACAGTCGACCAGATGGTGAAGATGGTGGAGCAAAGCTAATGATTGATCAAGGAGTACTATCAAATCCTTCAGTGGATGCAATTTTTGGACTACATGTTATGCCTTTACCTGTTGGATGCATTGGTATAAAGTCAGGTGGCTTAATGGCAGGCGTTGATAATTTTTGGATAACTGTTAAAGGAAGAGCTACTCATGGAGGTTTACCATGGGCTGGTATTGATCCTATTCCCATTGCTGCTCAGATTGTTATTGGTCTGCAAACGATTGTTAGTCGCCAATTAGATATCACACAAT
>VGJH01000299.1 GCA_016867505.1 Candidatus Bathyarchaeota archaeon | reverse complement strand
TGAAAAAACCTTGACTATACACAGTCTAAGGTTACCAGTTTATGGTAATCCACGACCAGTCTACCTGAAATTGCCTTTAGACGCTGAAAAGGATCCTTCAGCATACTTGAATTTTGTATAATTAATGAAGAGGGGTGGCGCAGACAGGTATAAAATACCCAGAGGTTTGAAGTGAGTTGTATGAGTACTTTACGAGCTGGCTGCGTCCTTAAAAGCGCGCAAAATCTTGCTTTTAAATATTTCCACATAAAATACGTATAATAAATAGAAGTAATAAAAATAAAAGGGAAGTTAAAATTCTGATTGTCCAGTGAATTTGAAGGCAGCGACCTTCATTGCTGGTGCAGAGACTGACGATAGCTTATTTACTGTGGATTTGCTTCCAATTAAATCGATTTTACTCAGCACCTTTGGAATCGCGTCAGTGAATCTCATGACTTTAATTGGGTACCTGATTTCACCATTCTCAATGTACCAACATGCATCCCTTGTTAATCCGCTGATGACAGCCTTGTCTCTCCTGATTGGATTCACGTAATGGAATCTAGAGATGTACACTCCTTTTTTGGTCTCAGCGATCATCTCGGATATCTTTGATTTCCCAGGTTTAACTATCTGGTTCTGGGGCATCGGTGCGCCACGCATCGCGAAGCCACGTGATAGCTTGGGCACTGCATGGCCTGTGCTCTTCGCGCCATCTTTCAGGGCGGTGTAGTGGTCATAACAGATATTCTCAGGTACACCATCCTTAACTAGGGTAAGCTTTTTCTTAGGTGTGCCTTCACCGTCGAAGGGCTGTAGGTTATAGGTTGCTAACGAGCGTCCATCATCAACGATGTTCAGTTTTTCGTCGAAGACCTGGCTGCCAATCTTATCCTTCAGGAAACTATAGCCATCCTGATGAGCCCTCGCAGAGAACCCAAGTGAACCATTAAACATAGCAAAAGTCGAGAAGACTTCAGGCATGAAGATTGCCTCATACTCACCAATCGGAAGCAGCTGAGGTTTAATACTCTTCACAGCGTCCCTGGCAGTTTGCTTAGCAATCTTCACGTAATCAAATTCACCGATGTCATGAGTGTACCTAGTAGCGAAGCCTGAACCCTCAACATCATCTGCTCCGGCCTTAGTGTTGACTTCGATGATGGCTCCTGTTCTGCTTGTCTCAACCTCGACTCCGAGAGAGTTAGCTATGGCGTAGTTGATGATGTCGGTTTCTATTGATCCTGCTGACCATTTAACTTTCTTATTATAGTCGACTGCGGTGTCGATGATTGTTTTAACTGCTTGCGCTCGGTCCTCGGGAGTGGTTTCAGCGGTTTTCTTGCTGTAGGCTTCAGGGAGAGGTTTGAAGACTTTTGGCTTAACGAAGGACTTGAAGTCGGGATCTGGTGAAGACACCTTACCAATCTTAGTTGCCCTCTCTACTGCCAAATCAAGATCCTTATCATCGATATTGCTGACTGTAGATGACCCCATCTTATTCTTACCAACAACGACATCTAGGTTGATGCTGTAGGTTTTTGATGAGACGTTTTGGTGGATCATGTTCTTTGTGAATCGAGTCAAAGAGTTGTCAGCGTAGAATACGGTTGCTTCAGCTTGTGAAGCGCCTGCTTTCAGGGCTTTATTAACTAATTTTTTGGCTACACTAATTAGCACCATTTTTACATCCTCCCAGTGATGCCCATGCGGACATTCTTGATCCTTGTCCTTGCTGCACCATGCCCAACATATATTCCCTGACCGGGCCGCCCCTTGCCACAGCCTGTTGTGCCATACAGCTTCCAGTCGTCCTTCGCTGTTGCGTCGAGGCTTCTCCAGAACTCATAGCTTATCCCCGTGTAGGTCGGATCCCTAATGGGTTTAGTGAGTTCACCATTCTTAATGATCCAGCCAATCTGGCAACCGAACTGGAAGTTAAGGCGACGGTCATCAACTGACCACATCCTGGT
>VGJH01000298.1 GCA_016867505.1 Candidatus Bathyarchaeota archaeon | reverse complement strand
AATTTAAAAAAGCAAAGATAACATCATTTTCTATAAGTGGCATTTAGCCACTCCTCCTACTTTCTTTAATAGCTAATTCTTCCGCTTTTTTTCTTAAATCCTCAAAAGATTCAGGAATTTGTAATACTCCTTTCAAAGCTTCTAAAGGTTTTTCTGGTATGGGTATGATTTTTAAATGATCACCAGCATTTATCACAAGAACTCTTTTTATTATCCCCATTCTTTCGCGTTCTTTTTTAGGAATAACAATTCGTCCTTTATCATCTAATTCCTGAATGCTCATTTTCCCACTTAATATAATATTTTAGTATAGTGGGATATATTATTTGTTATCATTTAAGTGGGAAAATATAAATAGTTTTAAATTTTTAAGGAATAATTTTCAAAGCTTTGTAGGCCCTTCAAGAAATTTTGTTTAGAATATGGATTACTAATCCATATTACTTTTATTTACTGATGAACTATACCAGAAGCATGTCGAGCAGGAGATCAAAGTTCGAGATATACATCGATATTCTCGGACTCATAAAGAATGGAACAGTCTTACCTACGCGTATTATGTATAGTGCTAACCTCTCCTGGAAGCCACTTCGTCAGATACTCAAGAATCTTGTAAAACAAGATTTGATCGAGGAAGAAGCCTTTGATGAGGGTGATAAGAGGACTAAAAAGATCTATCGAATCACAGAGAAAGGCGATAATGTTCTAAGATACTTCAACCGTGCTAAAGACTTGATGGAGATAGAAGCTCCACAACAATACGCTAGGATGCGCTAAATTTCCTACTTTTCTTTTTTCACCATTTTATTTGTCTTATGAAGCATAATTACATATAATCCGTAGACAAAATTATTTCAGACTATAGATTGACTGATAGATGCTTTATCTCCATTGATATTGATGACCCAGTAGTTAAGAAACGTCTGATTGATATACAACATACGATCCAGCATACTGGAGCAGACATTAAAAATGTTGAAGAGGAGAACATACACATCACATTAAGGTTCCTTGGGGAGATTCCACCTGAAACAACTGAGAAAGTCACCCAAATCATCAAAAACATCAGATTCATTCCTTTTAAGATAATTTTCCAAGGCGTCGGAGTCTTTCCTAACCTAAACAGACCAAACGTGGTGTGGACAGGAGTCTCAGGGGAGATGCAAGAACTCATGGCAGCCTTCAGTGAAATGGAAAAGGGTTTAAAGAATCTAGGATTTGAACCTGAGAGGCGTGGATTCCAGCCACACCTAACTTTATGCAGAGTAAGGAGTGGGAAGAATCGTTCACAATTAACTGAGGCAATTAGGCAATTGGAGAACACTGAAGTTGGAGAAATGACAGTAGAACACATAAGACTGAAGAAGAGTGTGCTAACAAGAACAGGACCAATCTATTCAACTATTGCAGAGTCAAGCATATTAGTCAAATAAAACATTGTTTTAAACCATCTTTAATGAACGGTTTTATCTCTGAGGGGGCTTTCTTAAGAAAATAAGGGAGTTGTTATACTTTGGAGTCTTGGGAAGAGTATAGAGCTAGGGTGCTTGAAAGAATTAAACCAAAGGATGAGGAACGTAGAAGGCTCCAAAAATCCATCTCCGAATTAATTGCTTCTGTGGGGCAATTCCTTAAGTCAGATAGGATTGAGTCGGTCGTTGAAAGCCATGGCTCAGTTGCTCATGACACTTGGCTTACAGGGGAAAGCGACATCGACCTCTTCATTATCCTGAATCTGCGAGAAGGCAGAGCAGGGCTTGGAAGAGTCGTTGAAGCTCTAAAAACCTACTTCAAGGATAACTGGGTTGAAGCATACGCTGAGCACCCTTACTTGCAGACACAGTTTGATGGGTACAAGGTTGATCTCGTTCCATGCTTTAGGGTTGAGGGAGGAAGAATTGCTTCAGCAACTGACAGGACGCCACTGCACACAAAATACCTTGAAAAAGCTTTAACAGCTGAGATGAAAGACGAAGTTAG
>VGJH01000297.1 GCA_016867505.1 Candidatus Bathyarchaeota archaeon | reverse complement strand
TAATACATTTTGTTGTAGAGCTAGCAAGAAAGCCATAACAGAGGTGCTTCTCTCGCCTCCACTATGAGTGTATGGATCAAGTCGACTCAATTGTCCACCTTTGAAGCTAACAAATATTTCAAGGCCAGCTTCTTCGATGTCGCTTGGGTTTAATAATCTAACCTCTCCTCTTGCCTGAAGCTTGCTTAGTAGGCTCTGATATCGAGCATTGACTTCATCGAGCAGGTTCCTAATGACTTCGCTCCATTTTCTAGTCCTTTCCTCAATCTCAGTCATTACTTGGCGTCGATCCTCTTGGACTTTGGCAACTTTTTCTTGAATCTCTTTATAGGTTCGACTATATGAGTCGTACATCTCCTCTGAATCTTCAGGGACTTCAGAGAGA
Source organism: Candidatus Bathyarchaeota archaeon (assembly GCA_016867505.1). Taxonomy (GTDB): domain Archaea; phylum Thermoproteota; class Bathyarchaeia; order TCS64; family TCS64; genus UBA8941. The sequence continues at coordinate 1,597 of VGJH01000297.1, read as the reverse complement.
CCCATAAGTATACCACTTGTTTTTCTAATCTCGTTTAGAATATCATCGCCAATTCGACCAGTCTCAACTCTGGGGCCTTTAATCAGTGCTTCAGCCTCAGCGTCTCTTCTTTCTTGAGAGGTGCGGTCAATCTCAGTCTTTAGCTCATCAATCTGACGCCTTAACCTGCCACGCTTATCCTTTAATAATGCTAAGTTGATTCTCCCATCGATATATTGATCATTAGCAGCATCCATCTTTACACGGTAGACTTCAAAAGTCTCAAGAATTTGCTGAACCTTAATCTCAGTTTCACCCAATTGATTTAACAGAGTTTTAATTTTGAATTCTAATTCAGTTCTCTGATTTTGCAGTTCTGTTTTCAGGTTTTCATATGCAATTCCTTGAGATGCTTCTAAGTCGGTGAAAATTTTGAAATAATCATCAAGTCTTGTTGGACCTTTCGTAAAACGTTCTTTGATCTGAACTGCAGACTCCTCAAAACGTTTCTTCTGTTCGACATTAAAGTTTATCATTTTTTCTAGAGCCTGGATTCTCTCTTTTGTTACATTGATACTGTATTCAGAAATCCCAAGAACCCTTTCAGACTCTACTCTTTGCTCAATAATTTCCATCCATTCTGCTCGGAGGCGCTTCATGTTTCCTTCTGAATCTACAACTGCTTTAGCATACTGGTTCATTTGCTCTTCAGCTTTATACAACTCTGAGTCAGCTTTGTCAAGCTCTTCTTCGAGGTCTTTCACTGACTTTTCTAGACTCAACACCCTGCTCCACGCTAATTCACGTTGGAGGAATAGCATTCTTGTCTGGAGTTGCTTCTTTTCTTGCAGCCTTTCGTTTTGTTCACGCCAATACTGAAGAGTCTCTCTTGCTCTATCAAGTAGCTGACTAAGACTCTGCTCTTCACTTAATATTCCACTAAGCTTTTGCTTTGCTTCAATGACGTCTTTCCTGAAAGTGTTGAATCCAACAGCTTCCTCGAGCATGATTAATCGTTCCTGTGGGCTGAGGTTAGCGAATCTTCCTGGCATATTCTGATGCATTATTATTAGCATATTATCAGGATCGAAACCGAAGCCACGCAGTAATTCAACAACTTCAGTCTTAGGTACAGTCCGTTGATTTAGCTCAAAACCATATTTGCCATCACGCCTAATGTTTCTGGTAAGCCGTACTTCGTCCATGTTGAATATTGGTACAGGTCGAGTGTTGTTTGGCCTGGGACTGTTATCTAAAATCAGGCTAACCTCTGCTTGGTCTTGATCCCATCGAATTAAGTCACTTAATTTTTTGCTTCTTTCAGTGTATGTGTCTCCTAGTGCAACACAAATACCTAGGAGAAAACTGCTTTTACCAGAACCGTTTGGTCCACATACAACATTAACGCCTTCTTTCAGTGGTATTCTAGCGTATTCGAAGGACATGAAATTTTTGAGTATTACTTCCTTGATCAACATTGGCGTTTCTGACTCCTAAACTATTTTTACTCTCTTTTTTTAAACATACTCCATTACTATTTGGAGATGGATGAAAGTGAAGGTAACAGGTTGCCCTTAAACCTTTTACATGTTTAAAAACATTTTCAGTACGTGATCAT
>VGJH01000296.1 GCA_016867505.1 Candidatus Bathyarchaeota archaeon | reverse complement strand
CAGAGTCTTCGAGATTAAAAATAAAAGTCTTCATGTTTAAAGATCCAGAGGGTTATGTGATCGAAATTCAGGAAAGCCTTCCTGGTGCTTTAAGCATTTAAATAATTTATTATAAAACCAGGAAATATTTACTTGAATTAAATGAGTGGACGTGAACTGGAAGGTTCAATGACCTTCTTTTATTATAATGATTTACCTACAGCTTCTGACTTTTACGAAAAGGTGTTAGGTTTAGAACTAGTGATGCAGAGAGACTGGCTTAGAATATTCAAAATAGTTGATTCTAACCATCTTGGTCTTGTTGATAAAACCATGGGCAGCCATAAACCAAGCTCTGAAAAACCTGTTAGGCTTCAACTCTGGGTTAAAAACATTAATTCTTGGTATAAATATCTGAAAGAAAATGGTTTAGTCAATAAAGAGATACATGAAGGGATCACATTAAAAATTAAAACCTGTACTGTGAAAGATCCTGAGGGGTATTCAATTGAATTTTGTCAGTTTCTAACACCTTATGGAGAATAATTAATAAAAAGTAAAATGAAAAGAAATAATAATTAATTAAAAACATTCTTAATGCTCTCTAAAGTGCCTTTACTAACAATAATACTGCTTCCATCTTCAGGATTAATTTTATATAAAGTGACTTCTTTTAACGGTGTTTTTTTAATATTGTAATAGCTTTCATATGCTATAAATTCAGAGTCAACACTCTCATATGCCATATTACCATTTTTAGTGGTCCAAAATCCACCAATAGGATCCATTATGCTTACTAACCCATTACCTGCCTTCAACATGATTATCGCGTGTGGATCTCCACCTTCTAGAGAGATTACACCCAGATACATCTGATACATTTTCTTTAAGGTGTATTTCATGTAGACATAATTCATAGCATATTCAGCTAATATGTAATCTTCACCATCCCCTTGCTTATTCTTAACAGTGAATTCAGGAGCCTGAATATAATCATAGACTAACTCCATACTAAAGCTATTAACCACATTTTGATTCTTGTAGTAAATTGATTCAATACCAAAAATTCTTGGAAATGATGTATCTTTTACTAGCACAATATTCGTTTTAAGCCAATTATAAATAATACCAAAGTTAATCCATTCATCTAAACTATAATTTGTGATTCCACTTGTTGTAGAGTTCACCTTATTCATTTCGGATTCTGTTAAAGTTCGTGGAAAGGATTTTGTTAAAATTGAGTAGGATTCTAAAATATTTTGGAAATGTGATACATTATTGGAGATATAAAGCAGATAATCAAGGGATTTATTATATTCATTTCGTAAATTTTTATAACTTGTATCTAATTGGCTATAAGCTGTTTGCAGTGAAGCATATTCCTGCGTTAATGTGGCATATACTTTGCTTAAGGCTTCCTTCTCTTTTAGTATATTTTGGAAAGACGTAGATAAAGCAAGATATTGTTGATCTACTGCTTCTTTTTGATCCTGTAAAACTTGGTATTGAGCCTTCAATTGTTTAATTTGAGGATTATAATATTCTCCTGCCCACCAATAAACTGCTCCACCACCAACTGCAGCTCCTAGAACAAAAATAATTAACAATAAACCTGTTACTTTAGGATCCATAGTCTCTTCTCCGATGCGCTAACTATGTTTTTCATTGAGTGGTAATCAGATATAGAGATTATGAATTTGTAATACGATATTTATAATTTAATAAAAAAGAAGTTATTGAGTGAAGGTATTCAATAAATAACCTAAAGTTTTTTATGGAGAACCAATATCCATTGTGCTGCGTGCCGCCGTAGCTTAGTCCGGTTGAGCGTCTGGCTGTTAACCAGTTGGTCTGCGGTTCGAGTCCGTACGGCGGCGCTATCTACTTTTTATTATAAAACGGATGGTTTATATCTTCGGGCATGTCTGCCTGTAAATAACATTTAAGTCTAAAGGAGTATGTGAGCAGTGAATTATGATTCTTTTATTATTTACTTTAGCAATAGGC
>VGJH01000295.1 GCA_016867505.1 Candidatus Bathyarchaeota archaeon | reverse complement strand
CAGAAAATAAGCCTTTCTGTGATACTTCACATTTAGGACAATAAGAAATAACTTAAGAGTTTAAGCCCTATTTAGACACCAGTGGAGTATTTGAGGACTAGTGGCATAAATAATTCAATAACTGATGTTAATGGAATTCGTGTCGGCAATTATACTGATAAAAAAATGCTATCTGGGGTTACAGTAGTTATTTGTGATGAAGGTGCAGTTGGTGGAGTTGATGTTAGGGGAAGTGCACCTGGAACATGGGAGACCGATCTCCTTGATCCAATTAATGTAATTGATACCGTTAATGCTGTCACATTAACTGGGTGTAGTGCTTTTGGATTAGATGTTGGTGTTGGTGTCAGGAAATGGTTAATCGAAAAAAATTATGGACATAGAGTAGGAGCTACCAGGGTACCAATAGCTCCTGGAGCGGTAATTTTTGATTTGGGGAGAGGAATAGTTACTAGCCACCTTGACATTGATGCAGGTTATGAAGCATGTCAAGCAGCTTCGCTTGATAGGCTAATTGAAGGAAACGTTGGCGCTGGCACTGGCGCAGTGTCAGGTGGTATTAAAGGTGGTTTAGGAACTGCTAGTGAAGTTATGAATAATGGTATTGTTGTTGGTGCCATCGTTGTTGTGAATTCAGCTGGCAAAATATTTTGTCCTGAAACTGGGGGGATTTATGCTAGGCATCTTGAGCTAAATTCTGAATTTGGCAAATTAAGATCTGATTTAGTTTTAGGTTATACAACATATTTACCATCTCCTAGCTCTGGAACTAATACAACTATTGGTGTAGTGGCAACTGATGCAAAATTGACTAAAACTCAAGCAACAAAAGTTGCTCAGATGGCTCATGATGGATTTGCTAGAGCAATTTATCCATGTCATACTATGGGTGATGGTGACACAATTTTTGTTTTAGCTACAGGAGAAAAAGATATAGTTTCTGAGCAACCATCACAAGTCATAAGTCAAATAGGTGCAACTGCTGCAGATGTTTTCTCCAGAGCAATAATAAAAGGAGTTTTAGCAGCTGAAACTGTGGGAAAGTATAAATGTTATAAAGATTCTTTTCCAAACTCATTTTTTAAATGATTATTTTTTCCATAATTCTTAATAATTTTTTTGGTTATAGCTTTGTGTGTCTTCAAATAACGCAGATGCAATTCTAAAACGAATAGAGAGATCAGAGTCAAGATATTACTTACCAATAATTGGTCCTAGAAAGGCAAAAATTTTAGAAAAATGTGTAAGAGATCATAAACCAAAAAGAATCCTTGAAGTTGGGACTCTTGTTGGGTACTCATGTATAGTGATGGCCAAGGAGCTTGATGCTGATTCTGAGATTATTTCAATTGAAGAAGATGAGTCTGAAGCAAATATTGCTCGAGAAAATATTCGACAAGCGATGGTTAAACCAAAAATTACTATAATGACAGGCGATGCAATAACGATTTTACCGAAATTAATGGGTTCTTTTGATTTAGTTTTTATTGATGCAGATAAGAATCAATATTATGATTACTTGAAAATAATTGAGAATAAAATTAATTTAAATGGCATAATTATTGCTGACAATGCTGGCTTCTACTCTAACTCGATGAGAAAATATCTTGATTATGTAAGAAAATCTGGTAAATATGAAAGCACATATTATGAAGTAAATTGGGATGGTATGGAAATTAGCATAAAAAAGTTTTAAAATAAAAAATGGTGAATTTTAGTAAAGTTTTTTTTAGTAAATTTTTCTTCATAATAATGCTTTTAACCACTATTTACTCATTCTTAAAGATTTCAATGGATGAAAAGGTTAATGATGACGAGCTTTATTCACTGATTTTTCAATCGTTAAGGCATCCTATTCGTAGAAGAATTCTTAGAATGTTGAAGAATGATTCTCTAACTTTTTCTAAAATTTTAAACAATCTGGCTATTGATAGTGGTCATCTTAGTTATCATCTTGAAGGCTTAGGTGAATTATTAATAAAAAATGAAGATGGC
>VGJH01000294.1 GCA_016867505.1 Candidatus Bathyarchaeota archaeon | reverse complement strand
GAGCCTGTAGCTCAGCCTGGTCCAGAGCACTGCTCTTATAAGAAAACAATTCACAAGAATTGAATATCTCCTGGATTATTTTTATCTAAGAGAGGCAGGGGTCCTCGGTTCAAATCCGAGCAGGCTCATTTATTAAATTAGTAAAAAATAACTGAAACTACCAAAAGACAATCCATTTTCTTAATTTATCAAGAAAATAAGCAAGTGTGACTTCATTTCTTTTGTATTGCTGATATGCGCCAAGCATGTCTTGAATTGTTACTACATCAAGTGTTGGTTGTGGAGGGTCTGGTTCTGGAATTATTTCTCCCAAGTCTATTTCTTCAGAATCCCCTAATCTCAATGGATGAGGATAGGGATATGGAACATAATAAAGCTTCCAAGCTCCATTTTTACAGCGATAAAGCTTTTCCTCATCTGTAGCCCACCAAGCAACACCTTCAGTAGTGCAAGTAGCTGGTCGTTGTGAAATCAAACCCGCGCCAACACCAGAAGAACCATCAAAAGTTGCCTCTTGCTGCCAAAAATGAATGTTATGGGTTGGCACTCGACCTTCATGGCAACCTTGATTTTCCCACTCTCCACAGTCTCTTGATCCATAATCAAAAGTACCAACAGAATCAAATGGCATTCTGATATTGTTTCGCGTATTTCCAAAATAATAGGTATCCCAAATGTGTTGAGGTTGACCATCTAAGGCATGAGTGGGAGGATTGCCAGCATCGTCGTATTCCTCTCGAATGACCGCACCGGCGGAAACCGTGTTGATTAACTTATTGTTATATACAAGAGACCTCCCTCCTCTTAAATCTACAGTTCGACACATATATGAACCGCCATGAATGACATTCTCGTATATCTCAACACCCATCATTGAATATCCCATACCCGGACCCATATTTCCATGAGCATCGAAAGTAGGAAACGAATGGGCTGTGAGAGTAATATCATTATACCTAAATGCATATCTTCCGCCCCATCCAGAATTAACCACAGATCCTCCAGTGAAATTATTATCTTCAAAATAAAAATTATCAGCAGTTCCAAAGTTAAATGTATGACTATTCCATATTTGTGCATCTAATGAAAATATTCCGACAATTGTTCCACCTTGCCAATCATTGTTATCTGCAACGCCGTAAACAGGACCATGTTGACAGAGATTATGCCCAGAAGCATTAATTATTCGAGTATGATCAATACGAATTTTATTGATAGGATAATTTGCATTTCCATTGACCAAAAAAATTCCTCCGCTTTTTCTATCACAGTCAAATGTGAATCCTGATAATCTAAAGAGTTCGTTGTTAGCTGGATGCTGCGGCCAATATACTATAAGATAGCGAGAAGTATGTGTTGCCCAACCTGTACCCTCATAGTTGCTTATAATAATTGTGTTGCCAATTCCTGTCCCAATCAGATTAATTCCTTTTCTAATAACTAATTGATTATTCCATGTGCAGGTTCCAGCTGGAACTCTTACTGTATCTGCAATTTGCGCCAAATCAATAGCAGAAGAAACATCTTCATAAGAGCAACTTGCTGCATAAATTTCGGCAGCACTAATCATTGAGATCATTATGGGAATAAAAAATAAAACCAAAACAAAAAAACAAATTAACTCTTTTTTCATTATTAATATAATAAAATGTAACTTATAAAATTAATCATATCAAATAAATTAAGTTTTAGTTGATTTCACAAAAAGCTTAAAAACATCTAAAATTTAAAATATAAATGGCTCGAAAAAAACTTTATCGAAACACAAAAGAAAAAATGATTGGTGGTGTCTGTGCAGGACTTGGGAATTTTTTAGATGTTGATCCCACAATTATAAGATTAGGTTGGGCGATTTTGACAATTTTATCTATTGGTGTTGGATTAATAGCATATCTTATTGCATGGGCAATCATTCCAGAAGAAAAATCTCAAAAATCAAAGAAAAAGTAAAAACAGATAATTCTGCCTTTTTCTTATAAAGAGAAGCTTTAAAAATTAAAAA
>VGJH01000293.1 GCA_016867505.1 Candidatus Bathyarchaeota archaeon | reverse complement strand
TCCATCGGTTCCACCTGATCGAACCATGCTTAGTTGTAAAGGTATCTGTGCTTTTTTAGCAACATCAATGACGAATTCCTTGTAAGGCTGATTAGGGATCATGCTGCCATCGTATGTAATTAATGATGGCCCCTTACCCATCTTAGATGGTGCATCCTGCGTTTTTATTCCAGGAACATCTCCAGCAATATCAACCTCTAAGACTATTCCAACATCAGGCTCAACAACATGAGTGATTGTTTGAGCCCCTCTTGTACCGACCTCTTCTTGCACAGTAGCTGCACCGTATGCAAAGTTGCTATGTGTTATCCTTTGTTCTTTAATTCTTTTTAATGCTTCAACGATGATGAATGCACCAATACGATCATCAAAAGCTTTACCCATAGCAACTTTTCCTCCTTGAATCACTTCAAATGGACTCCATGGGACTGCTGGATCACCAATTTTTATTCCAGACTCTTCAACTTCTTCTTGGCTTGATGCTCCTATATCTATGAACATGTCTTTTTTTTCAACAACTTTCCTTCTATCTTCATCTGATAGAATGTGGGGGGGCTTCGCAGCGATAATTCCAGTTACATCACCTTTGCTTCCACGAATAACGACACGTTGACTTAATAGAACCTGATCCCACCAACCACCAAGAGGGTTGAAACTAATGTAGCCTTCTTTTGTTATCCCTGATACGATGAAACCAACTTCATCTGTGTGACCAGCAAGCAAAATTTTTGGACGCTCAGAGGATCCTTTCGACACAAAAGCAATGCTTCCTAATTTATCAACGACAACACTGTCAGCATAAGGCTCCATGTACCTTTTTAGGATAACATTTGCTTCCCTCTCAAATCCAGAAGGACCAAAGGATTCCATAAGCTCTTTCATAAGTTTGAGAGATTTTTCATCTAACATGTCAATCAGGCATAAAGTTGCGTATTTAGCATTTAGATTTATCTCAGTTGTTAGCACACTATGACGGTATCAAGACTATATAGCTTATTTGCAAACAATAAAAAATACAAAATTACATTATAATGGTTAATTATGAATCCTTAACATAATATTTTTTTACGGTTTTCAACACATTAGAATATCCTTTAACATTGATTAGATGATATTAGTCTACTTAACCAAAATATGTTAAATAATTAAAGCTAATATGCATTAATTTAACTCATCTATGCAATATTGATGGACGCTTGGGTTTTATAAATTCATTCTAACAATCTATGGAATAAGGAGTCAGGCTTCAATAACTGTCGTCCTTTGTTGCCATTGGGGCAGCCTGCTCCGAGCCCTCAGATTAGCAGCCTTATTGTTCCTCAAGAGCCCAGTAATGAAGACCTGACTCAAAATAATCGTAATATCTTAATTTAAAAGGTTATTCTCTCACTACATAAGAATAACTCATTTTTATGAGATAAATTAATATAATATGTAACATAAAAACGGGAAAATTGATTCAATTGATTTAATTTTCACTACTTTTCTTATCAATAAACACATATAATATAAACAGCATTGAAATAATGAAGATAACTTAAGAAGTAACTTTACGTGCGGTTGTTAAATATCCAGAATGACCAGTCATTAAAGTCTCAGGACGCGTTCTATTCTCAGCAACTGTGATTCTTCTTAATATTAATTCAACAGTTTCAACATCAATAAATTGGTGTTTTTCAATTTCATACACTGTTTTCATCACTTGTTCGATTGTTGGACTAAATGAAATGAAGACTCCTCCTCCTGCCAAGGCTTGCCATATATGGGGAACAACCAACCAAGGTGTAGCTAAGTCAAGTATGACTGCATCTACATTTTTTTCAAATATACCTAAACAAATATCTCCTAACTTTAATTCCACATATTGGGAAAGCCCAGCTCTTTCAATATTTGTAGCAGCAATTTTTTGTGAACGAGCATCAATTTCATATGTGAATACTTTTCCATCAGGCTTAATTGCATTAGCTAATGACATTGTTAAAGCCCCACTACCAGTGCCAGCT
>VGJH01000292.1 GCA_016867505.1 Candidatus Bathyarchaeota archaeon | reverse complement strand
GGAATACAACCAGCTGCTTGAGCTTCAATAGGTACAATACCAAAATGCTCTTCTGGATTAAAAGATAACATCAACTTTGATTTTAACAATGTATCAATAATATCACTATATGGCACATTAGTTTTTAATTCAATTGGATATGAGCTATCCCTTAACTCATTCACCCTTTTTAGTAGGTTTTTAGCATATGAAACATGTTCACTGTCTTTTGAAACTGCACCAATAATCTTTAAATCACATTTACATTCATCATAAAAACTAATAAAAGAGTCAATAACATAATCGATACCCTTACCAGCATCTATTCTACCAACATAACAAATTTGATCCTTTTTATCTCTATTAAAATTAAAATTAGTTAAATCAACAGTTGGATAAATAACTTTAAACGAATTGGGTTTAACACAATGGTTCCATAAAATTTTAGCAATTTTTTCTGTATAATTAGAATTACATACAACATAATCCAACCTTGATAATTGTCTATAATGCTGGGACCAATATGGAATTCTATACAGTAGATAAGGCCAAGTCATTTTCTTGATTCTGGTTTCTGAAGGAAAATGGCAATAATGAATTTTGTGAATATCATCTGATACTGCATAAAATACTGCAGGTTCAAGATCTGTCGTAATTATTAAATCAGGCTTAAATTCCTTTATACACTTTTTAATTGTTGATCCAGAAGTATATAGTGTCCTCCAAATTGTTCCTTTAATTTGATTAGTAAACCAAGAAGGAGTATAAACAAATTCTATATCCTTTATCCCAGTAAAAGTATTTTCGTTGGGTTTTTCCCATGCACATAAAGCAAGTTCATGACCAAACCCTTTTAACATCTGACATAAATCAGAAGTAAATTTATTTCCGCCACCAATATAATTTGGATATATTAAAGCAACTGCAACTCTCATTTTCTATAATTTAAGATAACCATAATTAAAAACAATACTACTAAATTAAATAATACAATATTTATTAGATATAAAAAATGAAAAATTAAATGTTAAATTTAAAATATATAATGGATAAATCTTATCTAGATAGAAATGAAAAAGGGTGTTTTAACTTCTGTTACAAATATTCTATTTCGAATAAATTTAAGTATTGATATTAAAAAAAATAACGACAAATTATTATTAAGAATGTTGAATTGATATGGATTTTACAATAATTATACCAATTAATAATGAAGAGAGGTATTTACTTTATAGTCTGCCTTCAGTTTATGCTTTGAAGCCTAGTGAGGTTATATTAATTTTTGATAGGTGCAGTGATCATAGTTTAGTTCTATCTAAAAGGATTGCCAAGGAGATAGGTGGAGAATCAGTTACCAAATTTGTTGAAGTAAATAATAGTTCTCCTGATTGGGCGTCTAGAATTGCTTTCCTTCGGAACTATGGCAACGACTTATCAACGAATGAAATTATTTTGACAACTGATGCTGATATTGTCCTGGATGAGAAAATCAGAGACCAAATCAATTTGATTGGAAATGATGACATCGCCTTCATCAGCTTAAGCTTCTACGATTACCCCTACACAATCCAATCATTCACACGGAGATTATTCTCAACATACACACCAGCTAAAAGCTACGCGGGACTCTACATCTTCTCAAAGAAAGCTTGGAAAGAAACCATCGACACTGAAAGCGTCAAAAAGCTGAAGAGATCCGAAGACACACACCTACGACTATCAATACAAAAAAAGTACAAAGCAACCTTCAAGAACAGCAACTCATTCCACCTCCGACCAACAGAAAACAAGGAACGCCACTACCTGAAGGGAATCGACTACTGGGAAGTCGTCCACGAATCATTCACCAAAATGCTACTCCACAGCATACTCAACCTGAGGCCAGCAACAATGGCAGGCTACCTACACGCAAGATACATCAAAAAATCCTAAACTAAATAATTATTGCTTTTCCCAACACACTTGTAGACGAAACCAATTCTCGTCAGTTCACCTGAATTAAAAGCGTTTCTTCCATCAACGATTATTGGGGAA
>VGJH01000291.1 GCA_016867505.1 Candidatus Bathyarchaeota archaeon | reverse complement strand
ATGCAAATCATCAGCTGATCTAACTCCTTTACAACAAATCATTGGCCAAGATAGAGCATTAAAAGCATTACAATTTGGTTTAAAAATAAAAGATGGAGGGTTCAACATCTATGTTTCTGGAATGGCAGGAACAGGTCGAAAAACTGCAATCATCAATTTTTTGGGTGAGAAAGCAAAAGAAATGCCTACTCCACCTGATTGGTGTTATGTGAATAATTTTAAAGATCCTAATCAACCAAACGCTCTCAAGCTTCCTGCAGGGAATGGACGTAAATTCCGTGACGACATTGACAAATTTATTGAAGAAATTAAAAAATCATTAAGTAAAGCGTTTGATAGTGAAGATTATAGCCAACGTAGGCAAGAAACATTAAGAAAATTTGAAGAACAAAAAAATAAGTTGTGGCAAGAATTAAACCAAAGAGCAAACACATCTGGCTTTATTTTACAGAGAAGTTCAATTGGAATAGCAATAATCCCAGTGATTAACGGTGAGCCAGTTGCAGAAGAACAATTTGCTTCTCTTCCTCCTAGAATCCGTGAACAAATCAGTAGTAAGCGTGAGCAATTACAAGAGGATTTTAGATTAGCTTTCAGACAATTCAGGGATTTAGATAAAAATGCTGAAGTAGCTTTAAATGAATTTAATAAAAATGTAGCAACATATGCTACAGAAAACATAATTTTAGGATTATTAGATAATTATGGTACAATTCCTGAGGTTAAAGATTTCTTAGATGAAGTCAAGAATGACATTTTATCCAATCTTGATGTAATTTTAAGTTCAGAGAAACCTCAACAGCAAGGACAACTACCATTTTTAATGCCAAGTTTAAGAGAGGATCCAACGGAAAAATATAAAGTAAATCTAATTGTTGACAATTCAGAATTGAAAGGAGCTCCAGTGATTGTTGAGCTTACACCTAGTCATCCTCATTTATTTGGGATCGTTCAAAAAGAAGCTAGATTTGGGGCGCTTTTAACGAATTTCCTAATGATTCGTGCAGGGTCTGCACATAAAGCTAATGGAGGTTTTCTAGTTATTCCTGTTGAAGATCTATTAATGGATGCAATGGCTTGGGATAGTCTTAAAAAAACAATTTTAAACAAAAAGTTATCAATCGAAGATTTAGCTCAAAGATTAGGATATATTGCCACTAAAACATTAACTCCAGAACCTATACCTTTCGAAACTAAAGTGATTATTGTTGGTAGTCCAGATATTTATTATGCTTTATATCAGATTGATCGTGATTTCAAAGAGATTTTCAAAATAAAAGCTGATTTTGACACATCAATGGAACGGAATGATACTAATGTTAAGAATTATGCCTCATTTATTTGCACCATCTGTACTAAAGAGAATCTTAAACACCTTGATCCGAAAGGTATTGCTGCCGTCATTGAATATAGTAGTCGATTAGCTGAAGACCAAGAAAAATTAAGTACATGGTTCGCCAATGTTGCGGACATAATCCGTGAAGCAAACCATTATGCAACCGAAGACAATGCTGAATACATTTTAGAGAAGCATATCGAAAAGGCATTAGAAGAAAAAATTTACCGTAGTAACCTAATCGAACAAAAAATGGAAGAGATGATTGAAAAAAACATTATACTCGTCGATACTTCAAGCGAAAAAATTGGTCAAATAAATGGATTAAGCGTACTCGGAGTTGGAGACTTCATTTTTGGTAAACCTAGTAGAATTACCGTTAGTGTAGGAGTAGGAAAAAAAGGCATAATCGATATTGAACGTGAAGCTCAAATGGGTGGACCAATTCATACCAAAGGCGTTCATATATTGAGTGGGTTTTTAAATGATAGATATGCTAAGGAAGCTCCTTTAAGTTTAACAGCAAGATTAGTTTTTGAGCAGAGTTACAGTGGAGTAGAAGGAGACTCTGCTTCAAGCACAGAGTTGTATGCAATACTATCAGCTTTGAGTTCTAAACCAATCAAACAACATTATGCAGTAACTGGTTCAGTTAATCAAAAAGGTGAGGTCCAAGCAATTGGTGG
>VGJH01000290.1 GCA_016867505.1 Candidatus Bathyarchaeota archaeon | reverse complement strand
AGGAATATCCTCTTTTTCAATGAATCCAGCCTTCTTATAGAGGTGTTGAGCTGCATGAGCAAATTTTGGTGTCGCTAGAATAAACCTAACACAGCCCAACTCCCTACCCTTCTCTAATAGCCTACTCAGCATCAAAGTTCCTAAACCCTTTCCACGGAAGTCTGGGTGATTGTACATGCGTTTAATCTCACCAACTGTCTCACCCAACTTTCTAACTGCACCCATACTCCCTGCTACCCCATCAACATAAAGGATGTAAACCATTCCTTCTGGTGATTTAATGTCCGCGTAAACTTTTGCACTGTTTTCAGCATATTTTTGATGTGTAGTATTCAATATTGACAGGGTATCAATTTTATAACTATTCATGAATCCTTCCCAATGGTAGATAGAAGTCCCAATATTGAGTTGAATGAAATCATCCTTATTCAAATCAGCATCATATTCTACAAACTTTAATTCAACCATCATAAACACCTGAAATAGATAAGATTGATCACAGATAAAACTTACGAAGAGAGAAAAATCATAAAAATAAAAAAATAGTGACTACCGTTTTATTCCCATAGGTTTGGCAATTTTCCCTCAAATATTTGTACTAGTTTTTCTGGCTCAATGTTTCCTCCAGTTACTATACAAGCAATTTTTCCTTTACCAGCTCTACCTGATAACGCTGCAGCCACAGAAACTCCACCCCTACCTTCAGAAACGACGCAGTTACGCTCAATCATCAACTTAATTGATTCAGCGGTCTCCTTCAAAGAAACAATCAGGTTTCTATCAACAATTTTTTTATAGAGGTCAACCAACTCAGGGAATACCAACTGTCTCCTACCATCAGTAATAATCTCATCTGGCTTCAATGCGTTACCAAGCTTAATGCTTGTCTCAATCTCACATGCAATCACTTTCACATTAGGCTTCAATGCTTTAACAGCTGAAGCAACACCACATGTAAAACCACCACACCCCCATGGCACCAAAATTGTATCAACATCAGGTAAATCCTCAACAATTTCTAGCCCAATTGTACCACCACCAGCCATAACTGCAGGGTCATTCGAGGGATGAATGAATACTCCCTCGATTCCCGGGTAAGTTCTTGACCAGTAAATATTTAATGCTTCACTGGAAGGAAGTTTCCTTACATCTGCCCCTAATTTTTCTGTTTTCTCAATCTTTGTCTGAGGCGTATTCTCTGATAATGCTACAGTGCATTTCACATTAAGCTTCTTAGCCATCCATGCTAGTCCCTGTGAAAAATTTCCCGCACTAACAGTCCATACACCATTCTCTAATTGTTTTTTATCCATTGAACGTAGCGCGTTACTTGCAGGGCGAATCTTAAAAGACCTAACTGGCTGAAGGTTTTCCAGTTTCAAATAAATCTCTGCTGGTGCATCATCAATATTCAATTTGACCAAGGGTGTACGAATTATATCTATAGCAATTCGTTTCTGAGCTGCCCTAATCTCCTCAATTCGAATTGGGTCATACTTCATGAATCTCAGTCAACCAAAAACATCTGATACTTAAAAATTCAAGTATTTATTTAAGCATATTGAAAAAAAGGATTCAACAAAATTAAGCTCTTTTAATGCAGTAACAACATATGCTCATATGAAATCTTGAAATTTAGCCTATCGTATATCATGTTATGAATTTACCATAAATCTTTCAAAACAGTAACGCTTATACCAGAAATAATTACAATAAATATCGAGGTTAATCATCAACAGATGATAAAAAACCTCACCTACTAAAAAGAGATGATTTGGTTGAAGTATGCATGTTTTTTTGAATATGACCAAAAAGACACAGATGAAGTCATAAACCGATTCAAAAAAATGGTACCTTTACGTGGTACACCAGATTACCCTAAAGCCATATCACCAACCTATGGTTACGGTGGCCAATCAAGTGGCTTCACGCTTTATGAAGTGGATAATCCACAGCAAATAATCAACCATTCTGTCCATTATATACCTCTTATGAAACTGAATTGGGTACCAGTGGTAGAGGCAACGGATT
>VGJH01000289.1 GCA_016867505.1 Candidatus Bathyarchaeota archaeon | reverse complement strand
AAATTTTGATGTTATAGTAACAACAAATATGTTTGGAGATATTTTATCAGATGAGGCAGCGGGATTAGTAGGTGGACTAGGAATCGCTCCTAGCGCAAATATTGGTGACAAGCATGCATTATTTGAACCAGTTCATGGAACTGCACCTGATATTGCTGGAAAGGGAATCGCTAATCCAGTTGCATCAATATTATCAATAACAATGATGCTTCAACACTTCAATGAAATAAAAGCTGCGACACAAATTGAAAGAGCTGTTACTAAGGTATTACTAGAAGGAAAAAAAACCACACCTGATTTAGGTGGTAATTCATCTACAATAGAAATGACAGATGCAATAATTTCTTCGATTGATTTTTAGTAATAATAAAATGCGATAATCGGATTATATATGCGATATAAATAAAAAATTTAATATTTATCTTCCGAAATCCTTATATTCATTACGATATCAACATGATGCCAACTAGTAATATGCTAGTTAATGAGTGAAGAGGCGAAAATCGTAAAAAATGTCTGTGAATTGTACGGACTGTGGTGGGATAATAGAGATTCCTGAAAACGCAGAAGTAGATGAAATTATTGAATGCCCAGATTGTGGCTTAGAATATGTTGTAGTTGAAATGGAGCATGGTTTACTATCTCTAAAAGAACTTGCTTTAAAAGGAGAAGATTGGGGAGAGTAAATTTTTTTCTTAACCACTTTTTTTGAGGACGTTTTATGGCAGATTTGGCTATTCTTTATGATAAATCTGAAAGCGATGAATTGGGTATACGCCTTACAGCTGAACAATTGGGAATAGATCTTGAGTATTTACCGTTTTACAAAATTGCCTTTGGATTTAATAGAAGTGGATACGAGTATAGAAGCGCAGGTAAAAATTATACAACTATTTTGAATGATATTAAAGTTATTTTGAATCGAGGTCAAAGTAAAAATCGACGAGTTTTTGCTGCAAGTGTTATGGAGTCTCTTGGAAAAAAAGTAGTTAATCCAGTAACAGTTGAGGTTACTTGTCAAAGTAAAATTAGAAGTCTAATAAAATTTATGGAACATGGAATCAACATACCAAAAACAGTTTATGTACCATGTAATGTTTCAGAAGAATTAGGCTCAGGTGGCTATATTGATAATTCTATTTCAATAAGCCAACTAATTGAAACTCAATTAAGTTCTGAAGTGGTAGTAAAACCTGATGCAGGGACTCATGGAAGAAGCGTGTCTTTGGCTCATACCCATGAGGGATTATTATCAATTTTGAAGAGTTTAAAGACAGATACAACAAATCCTGCAGGTGTTGTCGCTCAAGAATTAATCCCCAAATGGTTTTATGATCTTCGAATCATTGTTAGCAAGGAAAAAAATCGTCAAGCGTATTGTGAACCTGTTGCTTTAGTGCGTGGTGGATTCAAAGAATTTAGAACAAATACTTTTCTTGGGAATATGGTTGTCCATGTAAATCTTCCTGAAGTTGTTAGAAAACAAGCAGAGAAATGTGGAGAAGCGTTAGCAGGAGACTCTGATGCGTGGCTTATCGCAATGGATGCAATGCCAAATATCTCAAATAAAAAGGGCTATGATGAAGAGGTCATTAAACAAAAATTTGTTGATTTAGAAAAACCCTTTAAAGAAGTCACTAAAGCTAAGTTAGATCCAAATAAAAAAACAGATTTTGTAAAATATAGTAGAAATGTTGAGAAAGCTTATTTAGAATATAAGAGAACAGATGCCTACAATTATATACAAGGAGTTGTAACAGAAACTCTTCATAAGACAGCAAATGATGTCGTCTTTCATGAAGGTAATAGTTGCCCCGAGTTTTGGGAACAGACTCGGATAATTGCAGGAATAAATGTGGCTGAGCCACTCCTTGCATGTGCAATAAGTCTATTGGATAGGTAAAAAAAATGAGAGTAGGAGTAATTGGAGGATCCGGATATGCAGGAGGAGAATTAATCAGACTTCTCCTTAATCATCCACAAGCTGAAATAAACTTTGTAACCAGCCAAAGATATGCTGGTGAATACTTGTAT
>VGJH01000288.1 GCA_016867505.1 Candidatus Bathyarchaeota archaeon | reverse complement strand
CCGTTGAAGATGCTTATTTCAATCAACATTACAAAGTTTTTAGTGGTGTTAAAGATGTATACATTTGTTTTATCGAGAGAGGCCTTGATCTTTTAAGGAAAAATGGGAGACTCTCGTTTATTGTTCCATCAGCATGGATTGGCGGACCAGGATATGCCAAATTACGTTCCATTCTCTTACATTATCAAATTGAAACTCTGATATTATTGCCATTCGATGTTTTTCCAAAAGCCTACGTTGACACAATTATTTTTGTTATGTCAAATAAAACCTCTAACCCAAATCACCTTATTCAGACGTACACTTTCGGAAAACGTGAGAAGCTAACTCATATCGAGTTAAAAGAAACTCAATACAAAGGAGTTAAACAAAGGGATTTACAATTAACCGAAGACCATAAATTTGTCCTTGACCCTGAGTCGATAAATTTACTTCTCCGATTAAAAGCTACATGCCCACAAATCCTTAAGGATGTGGTTGAAATGAAACGGGGGGTTCTATTCGATAAGTCATTGTTAACAAAAAAGCCCATATCTGACCAGAGTCATCGATATTTCGAAGGTGATGTATACCGATATAAAATCAATGTCATAGCAAAACAGTGGATAGAATTTAGCGATAAAATGAGGGAAAGACCCAGAGATATTTTCTGGTTCGAAGGGGGAAGGATATTACTTCGTCGACTTGTGAACCGCCGCCAGCGATTGATGGCGGCGTTAACTGAAGAAACATTTATCACAAACAAAAATCTGTATACCGTCCGAATACCTGATAATAACATCGATATTCGAGTACTACTTGGGGTGCTCAACAGCAATTTGATTTCTTTTCTTTACATTAACCAGGTGACCCAAGCTGTTAAAGACGATTTCCCGCAAGTGACAATTAAAGATATACTTTCGTTGCCTTTCCCATCTGCCACCGTCATTACAGAAAATACAGCGAGGATGGTGAAGCTGGTTGAACAGATGCTATTACTGCATAAGCAGTTGACGAAAGCGAAGACACCGGATGAGAAGACCCGTTTCCAGCGTCAAATCGACACCACCGACCACCAGATCGACCAACTGGTTTATGAGTTGTATGGTCTGACAGAAAAGGAGATTCAAATCATCGAGGATGTGGAAGTAAAATAATTGAAGAAAGATCATATTTTTGAATACAGGCGTAGGATTTTAAGAAATTACAAGTTTTAGTTTATTTATTGTTAACTCGACCGTGATAATATGGCCAAATCGATACAAGAAAATGCGGCAATAATTCTTGAAAGCCTAGCGAAATTGCCAAGGGATATTTTTGGGCGATCCGAAGTGGATGGTAACCAACTTGCAGCAAGAACAAATTTGATACCAATGGAAATAAACGATGCGGTGACACTATTGGTAAGTTCCAGATATGCAGAATGGATCCAAACTATAGGGACTACTCCATACGATTTTCATTCTGTCTCTATTACGCCCCTTGGTAGATACGAATATGAGCGCCTTCAAGATCAAGCAAAGAAGGAAACTGTTATTACTGAAGTAATTAGACCTCCGGTTCCTATAGGGTCACCTTATGGCTTCCACGATGAAGACTGGGAGATAGTATCTTTAAGAAAAGCTGATCAAAACAAGCTGTTCGTAGTCTTAGGCTATCAGTTTAACTCCATGTATTTCGATTCTGATAAGTTGTGCAACAATATTGAAGGAATGTTTAAAAAAGCGGTTGATGAATATAATAAGAAGCCTGAATCCATCAAAATTTCCCTATCTTTTAAGCCTCTTGCAGCAGGGTATGGAGAACACCTTTTTAATGAAATAGCTCGCGATATAATATCAGCTGATGTAGCTGTTTTTGAAACATCTGATATGAATGCAAATGTTATGATTGAGATGGGTGTGGCATTAACATGGGGAGTGCGTGTGCTGCCCTTAAAACGTAATGATAGACCCAAACCTCCTTCTGATATTTCTGGTCAAACATGGGCAGATTACCAGGAAAGTTGTGAACAGTTCATAGATCCTGAGCATCATATGAAGCTTCTCAGTTTAGTTGAACG
>VGJH01000287.1 GCA_016867505.1 Candidatus Bathyarchaeota archaeon | reverse complement strand
TCCAATACAGAGGCAACAAGACACACTAAATATTATGTTTTGCCTTAAAGAGAATCAATAAATTAGCTATTTGAAGGTTCAGGCTTAAATATAATACCTATTAAATGGTGTGGTGAAGGCAATGGTTGATCTCCTTACCACAGATGTTATTTTTGGTCTGGCTTTAATTATAGTAGCTACTATAGCAATTTATGCATTCATTAGAGCAACAAAAACAGGAGATAAAAAAGAAAAAACAGAAGAACAATCTATAGAGAAAACTACTGAATCAAAAAAAATTGATGTTAATTTAAAAGAAAATAGAGTAATCTTACCACCTATTGGAAGGAAATTACCAATAAATGATATTGAAAAGGCAAAAAGTGACATCAGAACCCTAACATTAAAACAAGAAATAACAAGCATGGTTCTACGAAGACTTTTCGAAGCAGAAGATGAAGGTGAGATTACTAAAGAAGAAAGAATACGACTTTCATCAAATTATGAAGAAGAAATGAAAAAAGTTGCTGATGAACTTAAACAGTCTGAGTTAGTTGTTAGTTTAGCTGAATTAGAGACAATTCGTGATGATATAATTAAGAAATTTGAAGCAACCCTTAACCAGACTCAAGAAAAAATAGATATTATTATTAAAGAATTAAAAATTGAAGAACCTCCAAAAGTAGTTGAAGAAGAACAAAAACCAAAAACGGCAGCTATTCCTAAAAAACGTAGAACTTTGCCAAAAACAAAGGTAACAGATGAATCGCTTGAGGCTCTTGAAGACATTGAAGATGTAAATGGCGTACAAGAAATAGTTGAAGGGCAAGCTACTAATGAAGTTAAACCACCAGATGCAAAAATGGACGTTGAAGCTCGTTTAAATAAATTGAAACAAGAAGTATTGAAAGAGTTGGATGAATTAGATAAATTGGAGTTAGAGGGATAAAAGACATGAGCTCTAATACAGCGGCTAAAAGAAGAGCAGCGTTTAGGGCAGTAAAACACATTGAGAATGGGATGATTATTGGTATAGGCAGTGGTAGTACAGCATTACAAGCAATAAAAATGATTGGTGAATTGCTAGATTCAGGAGAATTATATGATATTATGGGAGTACCCACCAGCACCCAAACCATGTTTGAATCAATAAAAGTAAAAATTCCATTAACAACACTTGATGAACACCCACAACTTGATTTAGGGATCGATGGTGCTGATCAAATTGACAGCAAATTAAATGCTATTAAAGGTGGGGGAGGAGCGCTCTTCAAAGAAAAAATTGTTGCTGCTGCATGTAAAGAATATATTCTAATCGCAGATAATACGAAAATTGCTGATACTTTAGGTCTTGATCAAGCGTTACCTGTTGAAATTCATCCCTTTGCTCTAACACCTGCGATGAAGGCAATAGAAAAATTGGGTTCAAAGGCAACACTAAGGATGACAGGTGGTAAATTGGGACCACTAGTAACTGATAATGGGAATTACTTAATTGATGCAGATTTTGGTCCAATAGCGGATCCTTGGTGGCTTGAACAACAACTACATTCAATCCCGGGAGTAATTGAGACAGGGCTGTTCTTAGGCTATGCCAATCTAGCATATATTGGAGGAAAAGGGTCAGTTAAACGTTTAAAGCCAAGCATTGATACAGTTCTTAAAAAAAATCGGTAAAGTGAAATAAAATAATTTTTTTATATTGCATTCAACCATCAGGTAACTTTATTTCTAGAAACCCTTAAAATTGTAGGACTGTCTGCTTTTACAGCAGTGCATGCAAAAGTATGCTGGGGTCTCCTAGCCCGGTATGGAGCGGGCCTGCTAAGTCCGTGAGCTTTGCTCTCGAGGGTTCGAATCCCTCCCCCGGCGCTTATAAAAAAATTATTGAATTTTATAGTGCAGTAAAGCTGTCTACTATTTTTTTATCTAATCTCTTAATCAGTTCGATGACTAACCTGATAGCGTTTTCAACATCTTTTAGGCTTAGTAAACCAACATGGCTATGAATATGCCTGGTTGGTACACCTAACACTATTGTTGGGCAACCTGCTCTTCCAACATGGATTTTT
>VGJH01000286.1 GCA_016867505.1 Candidatus Bathyarchaeota archaeon | reverse complement strand
CGATACATGCCATTGCATTTAATGCAGAAAATTGGAGAACATTACCTGGATTAATTAAACAAACACCTGCTTCGAAATGATCAGCAACCCACCCATAAGCGCAGTCGCCAACTCGAAAATTGAGTTTAACGCCGTTTCCCCCTGTCTTGATACTAGCTTCGCCATCAAAAGTTGTACTATAGCCCGCTCTACCACTTGGATGCGGAATTTCTCCTGTAACTGCTTGAATTACCAGTTTCTGCTTATTAGTATTCAGCATAATTTCACCACTTTTTATCTTTTCTAAGCCCAAGATAGTAAGCTACATTTGCTTTATCCTCAATCACTGGTTCAATACGATTCTTTTTTGTTGAGAATATTATTGCTAATCCTGGTCCGTGACCCCCAAGATCGCTTGCACCATGGCTTATGACCCCAACTATTAATCCACCTTGGTACACACTATTGCCATAATCTGATGAAACATTTTTAACTGCAACAATATCTCCAAATCTTAATGATTCTAATCCATATTTTTTGTTTAATTTTGGACTACATGATTGGATATTCCATGATCCTGCTTCAGAAGCACCAGATCCTACACCGACCCCCATCAGGTTTCCTGGTAAAACATTTGTAACTGGAACCTGAATTTTTTTCCCATTTTCCTTTAACTTCATTGCTTCAACTAGTTGTGGTGATAATGACATTATCCTAAGATCATTATATTCATCTATAGCTAATCCTGAACCCCATGCCTCAATCTCCATTCTGTCTCCAATAGTTAATTTTTTTAAGTCATCTGGCTGAAAATCCACAATAATTCTATTATTTCTAGCCATTTGATTATGTGTTTTACCAACAACAGTACCTTTTACCCCTTTACAATCTCCTGTAAGCATTTTAACAGAGTTTCCAATACATGAATAAACATTGATAGCTGCTTGTCTCGATGCATCTGAATCGGATACAGCAACGCCAGCGTTTAATTGGTCTGAAACCCAACCAAAAATATTGTCACCTACCCTAACATTGTAGACTATTCCTCCTATACCAATTGTAACTTTTGGTTTACCATCCCATGTTACAGCAAAGCTTCTCTCTGCCCAAAGCTCAGGATGAATAATCTCTCCTCTTAGTTTCATTTTTACTAACTTATCAGTATTAAAATTCAATACGTATCACTGATAAAGTAATCACTTGTTTTAGGTTTTAAAAATTCGGATCAAATTCCTATGTATCAAAAACAACTCTAACAATCCAAGCATCTTTTACTTTTTTAATTTCCATCATATGATAAGTAACTGCTTTCACTGCTATACCAGCTTTATGTGTTAATGCTGTGAATCTTTCACCAATACATTCTGCCCGAGCTTTTAATTTTGATGTATCAAAATTTACTTTAATTTTTTTTGCAACAAGCCCTTCTACATCATTCAGGTATAGCATTTCATCTAGAAGATTGAAAAGAAGACTCATTTCATCAATTCCATCCGCATCTATAACAAAATTCTCTTTTTCATTTATCCCATCGAGTGGTGTAATTGAGTTAAACATCGCTAACCCCACATTTGAAATTGCTTCGTCTAGGGTTATTCCATGCCCCTCGACAAGCAGATCTGCCGGTGGGCCACCTTCTGGATAGCTATAACCTGACATTTCATTCATGAATTATATGATGAATGGTATCTTATTAATGGTTAATAATTTGAAAAATTGATTTTTGTTAATTTTTTTTCGAAGAATTATTAGAATATTCACTCCCATTCAATAGTCGAAGGTGGTTTATTTGTCACATCATAAACTACTCTTGTTATTTGAGGGATTGAATTGGTGATTTTTGTACTAATCTCTTCTATTAACTCCCATGGAATTTTCATGAAATTTGCTGTCATTGCATCAACGCTTTCAACAATTCTAACTGCAATCGTCCATCCGTATGCTCTTTCATCGCCTTTGACTCCTGTGGTTAATGTGTTTGTTAGAACTGCGAAATATTGCCAGGGAATTTCAGTGATTTTAGATTTCTCTATAACCTCACTTACAATCGCATCCGCTTTTTGTAAAGTGGTTAATTTATCCTCT
>VGJH01000285.1 GCA_016867505.1 Candidatus Bathyarchaeota archaeon | reverse complement strand
GATTCTTTTACCAACTATATCAATTAAGTTTTGCAATCCTTGTGTGAAAAAAGTTTTTTTGAAGAAGGTTTCTGCATCACGATATTCATCTATGCCTCTGTTAAGACTAACTTCGTGAAGGTCTGCAGCAAAGACGTCGAGAGTTAATTTACCTTCTAAAATATCTTTGTGAGGAATTGCAATTGTATGGAATGCTTTCATTCTTCGTTCTCCTTAAAAGGAAATTCAGCTTCAGAATACTTTACTTTTGGTTTTGAAACGGTTGAAATAATTTTTTCTCTGAGATTTAGGAACCCTTCAAGTAGTTTCTTTTCTTTGTTGTCCTGTGGAAGTGTTTCTGCGATTGCCTGAGCAACACGGAAGAATGCATCACTTTTACCAAAACCAGAAACACGTAGTAAAGTATTTAACTCGGCTTTTCTGTTTTTCTCCCAGTATTTTAACGAGAGATGCAGAACATCTATTTGTTCTGATGATTCTTCAAGGTCTTCAATATCTCTATCCTGAGGACCTAAGATTGAAATAAATTCTTTGTCTTTTTTTATGAAGCTGGATTTATTTGCCCATTCGTCCGCTAAATCTATATGACAACTATGGGCTAGTTTATTTGCTTCATCAAATTCAACATTTTGAATACCGAATTCCCATCTCATTAAAATATAGAAACGTGTCAAATCTGAAATTTCGCTTGCGAAACCATTATGTAGTATTTTTCGAACAGCATAGTCAGTGACAATTACACGTACTTCCTGAAGTAATTTATCTGCTCTAATTTGCTTGCCTTCAAAATCAATTACTTTTTCATACTTACCAAAAATCTCTATAGATGCCCCAATAGCTGCTATAAAGAAATCTGCACCTGTTATACCTTCATTCCACAACTTATCCATCTTAATATTTAAATAAGCTTTAATTTCTTCTTTGGTATCAGAATAAAATGCTGTGGGTAAACGTGAAGATTTTCGAGCTGTAATGTAAATAGATGACATTAATGAGGCGGTTTCGTGAGCATCCAATTTACCAGTCATTTCTGTTTTAATTGGCCAAGCTGATGTAATAATTAGGTGAGAAGAGAGTAAAGAATTAATTAGTGTTTCCCAACCAGAAGTGGATTTGTGGGCATAAACAATAACAGCTAAACCATTATCCCTTAGTACTCGATAAATTTCTGTAAATGAATTAATTAGATTAGTTTCAAAAAATTCTTTTGCTTTTACTTTACCACCTTGACGAATTGGATTAGCAACGATTTCCTGTTTTTTAGGGACCAATGGAGTTGAAAAAATTTCGGGGTATAGATTTCCGACTGCCCGTTTTAACCAAACGTAATAGAAATCAGATAACTCAGCATAATTTACATTGTCATAATAAGGAGGATCTGTACAAACAAAATCAAATGTATTATCACTAAAGATTAATTTATTTGCAGACATTTGGTTTACTAAAGCTGGTTTCATATCGTTAGGGAATGATTGGATAACTCTCAAAATCCATTCTAAATTTGTAGACCAACTATACGATTCGGCAAAAGGATTACTTTCAGCATAATCATAAACCATAGCAATTGCTTGACGTTGCATTGCTGGACTTAATTTTTCACCAGTTACATGCCAATAACCGAATGATGAACAATATGAAGCTAATCTATCAAGGTTTAAGGCTAAATAAGATAGAATACAATTACGATAATCTGAATCCAAATAATAAGTCTTTAAGGTGGTTTCTAAAGATTTAATTTCATCTAAAAATATTAATAATGAGTAACGTTGCCTTAGATTAAATAGTTCACCCCAGTAAGCAATTCCATAGCCACGACCTGCAACAGTATTTGGATCATTGACATTCATTTCCTCATCTGGTATCGGATTAAAACCCCATTTGTTTTTGAAATCATTTATAGCATCATCAAATATCTTGGAAATTTCTTCCATAATTTTATAATCTGCTGTTGTAGCAACCCTATAGTATTTACCTACGTGATTGTTCTTAGAAAAAACAACCGCGATCAATCTTTCAGAAGTTTTTTTCTCTTGAAATAATTTCCTTGTGCCATCTGATTCTAAGGTT
>VGJH01000284.1 GCA_016867505.1 Candidatus Bathyarchaeota archaeon | reverse complement strand
TTATCATCAGTTACAAGCAGATCTTCACCATACAAACTGTGACATTTTATTCCTGCTGCTTCAAGATGATAGCTTAAAATTTTTGATGCGAAGTTCTCCCCTCTACTAACGGTGTATGCATAAACAGAGTCGCTTAATTCTCCACTACTTTTGACATAATTAAATACATCAACTAATTTGTTAAACTCATGCATTAAATCCTTTTTAAGGGTAATATCAGGTAGAGAGGTTGAGTGTTCATTAAATAATTCTTCAATGAATGCATGAGGTGAAAAATTGGCGTCTGTTCGAATAGCACCTAATGCGTAGATAATCTTGTCTGTTACACCTTTCATTGCTGAGATAACACAAACTGGTAACTTGTCTTGAGACCGTTTATTACTGATTATCTTAGATATTCTTTGAAAATCATTAAAGTTTTTGAGTATTGATCCGCCTAATTTTATAACTTCTACTTCCATTTAAACATCTCCTCAAAAAATTATGTAATTATTTTCTTCAGATCTTGCTGAAAATTTTGATTTTCAGGATCAAGGATTACATGTTTATTCATTAAACGTGAATTAAAATTCTGTAAAGAACCCGTATGATACTTAACAGTATTTTCTGGATCTTTTAGAATATTTCCAGTTAATATGCAGACAACATCTGAATTATTATCTATAATTCCATTTTGTTTCAAAATTTGAGCACCAGCAATACTTGCAGCTGAAGCTGGTTCACATCCTATACCACTACGATCAATCTCTGCTTTAGCATCCATAATATGTTCGTCAGTGACTTTTGTTACGACGCCGCTTGTTTCTTTAATTGAATATATCGCTTTTTCCCAGCTAACAGGTGAACCAATTTTTATTGCTGAAGCAATTGTTTTTGGATGTTCTTCAACTTTAAATACACCAGTTTTAAAAAATTCATAAAATGGTGATGCGCCAGCAGCTTGAATAGCTGCAATATGAGGTGTTTTTGAAATAAATCCCAGAGCCTTTAATTCCATTATTGCTTTACCAAAAGCTGAGGTATTACCTAAATTACCTGCTGGAACAATAATCCAATCAGGAACCAACCATTTTCTTTGCTGTAATAACTCATAAATTATTGACTTTTGTCCTTCAACTCTCCAAGGGTTTATTGAATTCACTAAATATAATCCATACTTGTTTGATATTTCTTGAACTAAACTCATTGCATCATCAAAGTTTCCATTGATTTGAATCACTTTAGCACCATATGCTAATGCTTGAGATAATTTTCCGTAGGCAATTTCACCTTCGGGGACAAAAACAAATGCTTTCAAATCTGCCTGAGCAGCATATGCAGCCATTGATGCAGAAGTATTACCGGTTGAAGCACATGCAATGGATTTTGCACCAATATTGACTGCTTCTGAAATTGCGACAGTCATTCCACGGTCTTTAAAACTACCAGTTGGATTCTCACCTTCATTCTTCATTGATATCTTTTCAAGACCAACATAATCACAAATTTTTTTATGAACATAAATGTTAGTATTTCCCTCAGGTTTACTAATGATGCTTAAACTACTAATATCAGGATAAATCAGCTCTTTAAATCTCCAAACACCACTAACATATGGGAATTCAAGAGACCTTATTCTAAGATCAAAGATCTTTCTAGTAATTTTTTTATATTCATGTTTAATCTCTTTAAGGCCACCACATTCACATACGAAACTAGTACTGGGTTCATATTTTTTCCCACATCTAATACATTCAAAATGAGTAGTCATGATATTACACGTGCTCCTTGGTTGCTTGGTTTAGTTAAAATTAGCTTGGTTTCTACATTTTTGAAAGCATCTTGCATTGCTTTTCCGATATTCAATTGATCTTGTCCAACAGCAAAAACGCTGGGTCCTCCACCCGCAATTGAACATCCATAAGCTCCTGCATTTAATGCAGCAGATTTCACTTCATTAAAGTTGGGTATCATTTTTGCTCGGTGTGGCTCAATAAGATTATCGCAAATACTTTTACCAAAAAGGATTGGATCATTTAAAGTCACAGCTGCCACCATTCTTGATGCATAACCAATATTTTTTACTGCATCCCT
>VGJH01000283.1 GCA_016867505.1 Candidatus Bathyarchaeota archaeon | reverse complement strand
TTTGTTCATTTTTTGCTGTTCCACCACATGCACACTTGTTTTTTAATGTGGTAGCAATTTTTTGTAATTGTGTACCCTTAGAATCGATCCCATCTATAACGGTCCACTTTTTACTCCATTTGCGGTTTTCTAACCGGATCCGAATCCGCTGCTGCTCCTTACTCATCTCCTCACAGACACAAATGTCTTTTGGAAGCCCACAGACAGTACAAATCTCCGCCATTCTCATGCTATACTAGTACCTATATACTAAAAACTTTACTATTAATAATGATGATATTAAATTTTATTAAATATAAAGAAACTGAGAATAGTCTAAGTATAATTTTGTAAGAGACTAAAAGCATTCAATGCATCCTTTGAATCAAGAATTATTATTGTGTTAGTAAAGCAACTTATGAATTCAATGATGTTAATGTTACGACTACTCAACAGTTGTGTTATGAACGCGACGAAGCCTGGTGTATTTTCAACTCTGGAAGGACTGAGAAGTATTAATGCTACGAGATTACTGATTATTTGAACCTGTTTAGGCATCTCTTCAGAAATTGTTGTCTGATCAACAATGTAGACATAACTATCAGTTAAAAACGCAGTGACAATGTAAGGTAAATTAATTTTAATTGGAGAAGTGATTACAGCAATTTTATCTTGTAGACGAACTTTTGATTCCTTCAGGATTATCCTCACTTCTTCCTCTTGTAGCTTTTTTTCTTTCTCTAACTCCTCAGCAACACGAATAACCGCTGCTTTTACAGCTTCGGTGCTTCCTTCACCAATTTCATCTTGTAACATTCGTGCTAGTGCCGAGTAATTTACTATACCCATTTTTAATGAATCGAGAAGACTTGGTCTAACTTGGATCACTTCTCGAACTTGCTGAGCGATTGATTTTGTCCTATCTGGTGCATCCTTTACCATTTTTGATACAATTTATTCTAGATGTGGGTATTAATGATAAACTTTACTGAAAAACAAAATTTTTTTGCTTCCTTTATTTTATAAGTAGGTAATATCTTAATTCGTTTATACTGTGAATATTATGTCACGTGAAGAATCATTAATTAACATACTAAGTGATGCATTACCTTTTCCCCCAAAAATAATTTTAGGATATAAAAATCTTGAAACAGTATTCACAAGCGGGGATTTATCAAGAGTTTGTGACATTTCAAGATCAAGCGCAAAATTTTATGTAAATAAAATGGTTGAATTAAGATTAGTAGCAAAAGTTCCACATAAGAGACTATATCAAAAATACCCAAACTCCTTGAATTTTTCCAATTGGTTAAAGGATTTAATAAAATTAGCAATCGAGCCATTAGAGCTCGGACAACTTACTCTACCTCTTATAGAAGAGGAAGACGAAGGATAGCCAACTTGTCTTTAAGAGATTTAGTTAAACCCAAAATCAGATACAATAAGCCAGCTCGAACTTTAAGCGCTAAACAAGTTAGAGCGATGAAAAAACGTGGTTATGATGCCGAGAGAGAGCTCGTTGGTATGATGAGATCCATTGGATTTGATGCTCTCAGGGTTCCAGTTAGTGCACCAAGTAATGAGCCTCTCCCAGATATTTTTGCTATTAAAGAAAATACAATCGTAGCCTTTGAAATTAAATGCCAAATAAAATACGCGTATTATAAGAGTGACCAAATTTCTAAATTGCTCAATTTTTTATTAATCCATAAAATTTATCCAAAAAAGTATGCTGTTTTAGCTGCGAAATTCAAATATAAGGGTTGGAGTTTTACAGTAGTTGATAAGTTAAATGCTTATACTCTTAAAATTGGTGAAGGTTTAACATTTAAAGAACTCCAAAATTTTCTAAAATCTTAATGTGTTAAATATTTAAAGAATAATACATTCCTTAAAGTAGGTAAGGGATCATGCCTAAAGAATTAAGCTACAAAGAAGCCAGACTAACATGTAAAATTGACTCATTATCATGCAAATCATCAGCTGATCTAACTCCTTTACAACAAATCATTGGCCAAGATAGAGCATTAAAAGCATTACAATTTGGTTTAAAAATAAAAGATGGAGGGTTCAACATCTATGTTTCTGGAATGGCGGGAACAG
>VGJH01000282.1 GCA_016867505.1 Candidatus Bathyarchaeota archaeon | reverse complement strand
TATCTATTTCCTCTAGATTAATTTCAGGGACAGCTCTATGGACAAGGTTAATGTCCTCAAATCCTGTCGTTAATTCAGATTCAACATTCTCGTTAAGGCTCACTTTAATATGCCTTAGTTTCCTTGTTTCAATAATCGTCATTTTTATCTCCTGAGAACAGTCCCCTTGACAGTTTCGCCTTTTAACACTTGATAAATTAAACCAACTTTTAACGCATTTAATAAAATTACGTTTACACCCGATTTCACAGCTTCTTCAGCTTCAATAATTTTTCCTAACATGCCACCAGTTACATCTGTTGAGAGTGCTCCACCAATTTTCGTATTCTTCAATTGACTCACTGAAAACTCTTTAAAAAACTCGGCGTTAACATCAATCTTGGGATTTGCTGAATAAACTCCATCCACATCCACCCCAAAAATCAATTTTTTCGCTTTTAATTCCGTAGCTAGTCTTACAGCTAGTTGATCTCCTGATAGGATCGTGAACTTCATTTTAGTGTCTAGAATCGTGTCACCGTATAGCACAGGAACCATGCCTGTTGTCAGGTACCGAGCTATCAAAGTTGTGTCAATTGTTGTAATTCTTTTATTTGTTGTTATGATGAAGCTTGAGGGTGTCACTGACACTGCTGGAAGACCTGCTTCGAGTAGTGAATCAACTATTATTTTATTGAGCTGAACCATTGCTTGGTGTGTTAAAGAGTATCCTTTGAGTTGCTTTTCTCCAGTATAACCTTCAGATATTTTGTATTCTTTAGCTAATGGGTGACCAAATGATCCGCCACCATGAATAATAACAAGATCCTTTGATTTTGAAGTTGATATTTCTCTTGATAGCCTGAGAATGTTATTTGTGTTTGGAGTCATTGGTTTGTCTTTGTCTGTGACGACAGAGCCACCGAGTTTAAGAATCTCCAGAATTGATCCTCCTGGTTGTTACTCCTTCATCTGATAGGTTGACTCTGATTGATTGCCCTTTGTTTCTCATGATTCCTTTCTCAATTTTGCTCAAATTCTCATCTTTAGCTATCGCTATCATGCAGCCTCCTCCCCCTGCTCCTGTAAGTTTAGCTCCAAGTGCCCCCTCCCTTCTTGCTGCATACACTAATTCGTCTAATTCTGGTGTCGATACTCCTAAAGCTGAAAGAAGACCATGATTTATATTCATTAAATCACCAATTTTTTCTAGGTTCCGTTTAAAAAGTGCATCTAAACCAATTTTAGAAATTTTACCAATTGAATCAATTATTCCGTCAACTATTTCAGGATTTTTTTCCTTCAAAAACCTAACTTCATCGACTAGATTTTTTGTTGACCTTTTCCTTCGCGTATTACCAATAACAAATGGTAATTGTTGCTCAAGCTTAAAACTCTCAAAAGGCTGGCCTCGTTCATATTTCATTATTCCACCAAATGTGGCTACATTGTTATCAACGCCACTTGGTGTGCCATGAATAATTTTCTCCCCTTCAAAAGATAGTTCAGCAATTTCCTTTTTAGTTAAATTCCCATTAAAGAGTTCTCCAACAGCTGCAGTTGTAGCGACACAGACTGCTGCTGAGGAACCTAAGCCCACAGCCATAGGAATCATACTGCGTACGACTAAGTTGACTCCCCCCTCAACTCCAAGATGCTCCATCACTTTCTTTGAAGCAACGTTGAGGGCAGATAGATTTCTCCCTCTCCATGCCTTACCACTTAAAGCATAATACTCATTTTCCTCAAAATAACCCGAAAACCCAAGATCCTCCGCGTCAATGTAGACGCGTTTATCCTCTCTCTTTGAAGCAACAACTCTCGCCCTTCTATCAATTGCTAAAACGATGGCTGGTCCCCGATAGACTACGCTATGTTCACCGAATAGAATCATTTTGCCGGGAGCAGTTGCTTCTACAGACATCTATTGCACCATTTAGGTGATTCGGGCAGCAGCATAGCCTACGACTGCACCCATATCCCCTGTTATATCCCCGCTAGTGTGATGTGATAAGACTTCTGCTTTATTTGCACCTAAAAGCTTGGAAGCGACGAGTGTGGCTGAGACTGGACCATAACCACACATGCTTATCCTATTCTTTTGAACAACC
>VGJH01000281.1 GCA_016867505.1 Candidatus Bathyarchaeota archaeon | reverse complement strand
AACAGCATGGGCAGATGATAATACAATCGAGGGAATTGAACATAAAAAAGCTGATTACATAATTGGCGTTCAGTGGCATCCTGAAAGAATGTTGGATAGTGATCAAAACAAAATTTTCAAACATTTTATAGACAAAATTAAAGCATTGAAAAGTTAATTTCAAATTTTTTATTAATGGTTTTTACCAAATTTATAGCTGACGTACTAAGTCTTTTATCGTTTAAACTGAATTTTATATGAGGGTTTCAGTTGACTGAAGAGTATGATGTTCTGATTAAGGATGTTAATATTGTAGATGGTTCAGGAAAACCAGCTTACAAGGGTTCAATTGGTGTTAAAGGGGATAAAATTAAAGCAGTTGGCAAAGTTGCTGGAGATGCTAAAAAAGTTATTGAAGGAAAAGCATTAACAGCGTCGCCAGGCTTCATCGATGCGCACAGCCATCATGATGGTATGCTTCTATGGCAACCAAAGTGTGAAAGCTACGTAATGCAGGGAGTCACAACTTTTGTTGGTGGCCAATGTGGTGGTTCACCAGCACCAATAGGAGACTATATTCCATTAATGGGACGTCTCAGTGAGCATATTATGGAGTATGTTCCTCACAAGTATTATCCTGATAAAAATATTTTCCCACGTGAACAAGTTAACGAATGGATGAAGGATAAGTATGGCTGGACGATAGATTGGAAGACTATGGGTGAATGGTTCCAGGCTGTTGAGAAGAAAGGAATCAGCATGAACATTGCTCCCTTGGTTGGGCATGGCACAATTAGGCGTTTAGTGATGGGTGAAGACTACAAGCGGTATGCTAAAGAGAATGAATTGAAAGCCATGGATGAGCAGGTCCACCAAGCAATGAAAGATGGATGTATTGGTATGAGCACTGGGCTTGATTATGATCCAGACGTTTTTGCGAGCAGAGACGAAGTTAACAGGCACGTTGCCTTACTCAAAGATTATGACACCGTTTATGTTCCACACTGGAGACGCACTGGTAGGCGTCGTGGGTTAGGCGCAGGAACAGTTAAAGTAAGTAAAATTGATGGACTACTAGAGATAATTGACACATGCAGAGTAACAAAAGTACCACTACATTTCGCTCACATCTCAACTGGCTGGTATGTTGAACCAACAGGTTACCCCAATCACATCGAGAAAGCAAACATTGAAGCCACACTTCAGGTTATTGATGATGCTCGGGCTGAAGGATTAGAGATTACATATGATGCTATTCCACAGACAGAGCAAGGATGCTTCGAAAACCTCCGATACTTATGTAGCCTATTCACGCCATGGTTAAGGGAATTAGGCAGCAGAGAAGCTTTAGGTAAATGGTTGAAAGTGCCTGACTTCAGAGAAGAGATTAAAGACGCAATATACAAGGGCAAATTCTATATGAGAGAAGGGTGGAACCCAAACCTCAACAGCAGATGGGCTGAACAGATTACTGTAACCAAGCATAAATCACCTAACTGCGATGGAAAAACACTGGCAAAAATTGCTGAGGAAAGAAAGAAGGAAGCTTTAGACACTTGGTTTGATTTAATCGCAGAAGATCCAGATGCTAGAGCATTAACGGGATCACAGAAAGTGAACAAAACCTACAGATTATTCTACAAACATCCTTGTGGCATGATTGGGCTAGACACCGTAGCAAGAGACGACAAATATGAAGGCAAAACCCCACCATATGGTATTCCCAGCGTTAACACATTCAGTGCTTTCCCCTACTGCTATAAACAGTGGGTTGAAGAGGATAAGATGCTTACATTAGAGGAGTTTGTCCAGAAAGCATCAACCATGGCAGCAAAGGTGCACTACATTAAAGGTAGGGGAGTCATTGAGAAGGGAGCCTTTGCAGATATTGTGCTCTTGAATCTTAAGAAACTGCAGATAACAGGCAATTCTCTAGAGCCACGCAGGTATCCAAAGGGAATCGAATATGTCCTAGTAAACGGAGAAGCAGTTGTAGAGAATGGAAAACATACAGGAGCAACACCCGGTAAAGTATTGAAGAAGAAATAATTATTCGATCCACTTTTTTTCTTAAATTATTATCCAAAAATGGTTATTACATTTTAAATATAT
>VGJH01000280.1 GCA_016867505.1 Candidatus Bathyarchaeota archaeon | reverse complement strand
ATGCTTGACTAATCTTCTACAGTTGGAAATTGTATCTATTTGAAAAAAAGTACAATATGGGCATGAAAATTTTCTTTGGCACTACATTTCAATTTTCCTTATTGTTGGAGGCAATGCCATTCCAACGGCTTTAAAAACTTTATGACAGTCACCCGATGCTTCAGTACGTAAGGCAATCTTTCTGCCTGATTGCTCGATCACCACCTCATGCAATCTTTTGAGGTCCTGCTTTATCTGAAGCCACTCAACAATCTCTCCCATTGCTTCCATTCTCATATCCAGTTCCTTTCTTAACACAAGAGCCAGAAAACTGCAAAACACGTGACCCCTTATAGTTTCATCGACCTTATGGTAGACAGGACGAGTTTCAAGGATACTCTTTACATCTCTAAAAATGTGTTCCACCATCCATAACTCCTTGTACTTCAAAGCAATCATGTCTGCAGGCATATCTAAATTCGTCGTCAGTACCCATTTCCCATCATAACGTTCTTCCTCCATTACCATTGAATCATTTATCTTGATCGCACCTTTGGTTACCTGAAGGTACTTTCTGTATCCCTTGTTGCCGATCATTGTTTTTGCACCACTTTTTATCCTGTCCCTTAAACTCTCCACGATAATGTCCCTGTCTGCCTTATCTTTCCTTGCCTGTCTGGGATTAAGGCATACTATATACCGGGTGTCATTATGCATTACTTCTTTCACTTTCAGCGGTGCTGGCGCTTTTGATAGTTTTATCTCCGGAAAAACTTCCTGGTATCTCCCTGCCCTGGAAAGAACCTCTCGCTTTACATGGTTTACTCTTCGCATCCTTACTCCAAGAATATAGTTAAGCCCCTTGGTTTCCATTGCCTCGACCGTACTTTGGCTTATCATTCCCCGGTCAGCAACTATACACATCTTCTCAACCCCGAAGCGTTTGCGCAACCTGTTTGCCACTGGCAGCAGGGTGTTAACATCGGCTATATTGCCGGGCCATATCTCGCAACAGAGAGGGAACCCTTTATTGTCAAGCACAGCTCCAACTACCATTTGCCTGCGATCGGATCGATGATCTTTGCTGTTACCATATTGACCAATCTCATCTCCCCCTTTACCTTCGAAGTAAATCGAGGTGGTATCGAAAAATACCAGTTCAAGTTCAGTAAACAAATTGCGCCTTATAGAAAACAACTTTTCTTCAACAAGGTCCTTTATACACCGGGGGGCAAAAGGAGTTTTACCCGACTGGTCATCAACAGGGCTGCCAAGAAAGGCCATGGCACGGTAAAAATGGTGCAGGGATAACCTTTCTGAACCATCAATGCGATAACCTTTCATCCAGTATTCGCAGGAACGGTCAGATCCGCTGATGAATAACCGGTGAAGTACTGTCACGAATATGGCTCTTTCAACATCAAATTCAAATTTTCTCCCTTCAATAAGTTGATTAATAATACTATACAGCCCACATTCCCTCCACAACCTCTCAAAAATTAATACCGGCCCAATAATAAATGATACACTTTTAGGATCGCTCCGGCCGGTAAGGCACATTAAAACCTCTTGTGAATACTTCGATAGGGAAGTTATTATGGATTCTATTTCTCCTTTTTCCTGTAATTCCTCTAACCTGCCAAGGGTAGATATTACTCTTTGTTTAACCTTTTTACCTTCCCTGTAGGTCTGGACAATTTGTAAATATTGATAGTTACCTGTCTTTTTTAACCTGACAAACATTGGATGTTATTTTATCACTGCAAATATCTGACAGATATTATTTATTATCAAGCTTTTTAGAAATCATTTTTGGCACTACATTTTTTTTAAAAAAGCACTTTTTAAATCTTAATCAGCTGATTATCAAAACTTATTTTTAAAATTTACCTCATCAACTGTAGAAGAAAAGCTTGAATAAAGATGTGTTCTAAGGGCCTCAGAAGGTATGTCATTATTAGCAGTTGATACATAATCCATATCAGGAGTTCCATCACCCCATACAATTTTCCATGTCGTTCCCTTATATACTCCACTGACTTGAGGATCTGCGTTAACGCTCATGTCAAGAAGAAATGTTATGCCTTGGTTAACGCATTCCGATGAAACGACTCTTG
>VGJH01000279.1 GCA_016867505.1 Candidatus Bathyarchaeota archaeon | reverse complement strand
TTTTACGAATTTCCGCTAATTCATTCGCATAAATATTAGCTCTAGCTGTATCATGTTTTGAATAGGAGTCAACTACTTTATCAAAAATTGTTTTACCTCGGTTTTGGAAACGAATAGCGGCTTGCTCTAATCTTTGATTCTCTAATTCAATGCGATTAATTGATGCAGTGAGCCTTGATTTTAGAGGATCTGAGCTTTTAATTGTATTATTTGAATTACTGAACTCGTTTTTACTGTCCCATTTTTTATCAAAGCTCATTACAAGTTACACTTGATTGAATGAGTATTTTTCAATGTAATAAAGTATGGAGTCACAGATGTTAATAATTATACAATATTTTAATATTTTTTTTATTAAATTAACATCCTCATGTTAAAAATTTTTTTTAACCGTTTCATAATTGAATTTAAATTGATGATTTCCTATTGTGAAATTAACATAAAAATTAATTTTTAAATCTTCATGATTAATATGTAAAAATTAAAAAATGGTGTGATTTAAAAATTAGTTATCTGGTTTTTTTCTAATGCCTAAATAATAGGCTGTGTTTGCATTTGAGTCAATTTTGGTTTTGATTCGTCCTGGGAATGCACTTAATATTGGGTCAACGCCTGGTCCATGGCCCGCTGAATCACTGAAGCCGTGTATAACTGTCCCTATAGTAATTGCTCCTTTGTACCTGCCACGCCCCCAATAGTCGTAATGATCTTTGATTGCAACAATGTCTCCTAGTTTCAGGTTTTTGAGATTGTATTCGTCGATTATTTCTGGGCAAGTTGTCTGAATATCATAATCTCCTGGTTCTAGGAATGAACCTCCAATACCTGAACCCATAATATGTCCTGGTACTTCAACTACGACTGGTACAACGAGTTGCCCATCTTCAATAGTTATTCCCATGTTTTCCAGGAGTTCTGGTGATAATTTATTTACTCTAACATCATCATAGCCTTCAATTTTTAATCCAACTCCTCTAGCCATGATCTGGATTTTGTCATTGATTGTCAATTTTTGCAAGGTTTCTTTTGGGAACCAGACCATGTCATCTGATCCCGCGTGCCTGCCAATGAAGTATCCTTTATCTCCTTTCGCGTCTCCTGAAACTACTTTTGCTTCATTACCAACGCATGCTAGTATTGCTAAGGCACATTCGCTTGGGACTGGCTTATCTCTTCCCTGTATAGTGACATCTGGTTCAACATGATCAGCGTTTGCCCATCCATATGTCGAGTCACCAAGGCCAACAGTATAATTTATTGAAGCCATTCCTACGCTGAGTTTTGGTTTGCCATCAAATGTTGTTGAGTACCCTCTGCTTGAGAATGGTTGAACAACACCCTGGACAGCAATTGTGAGCAGTTTATCCTTATTTGTCTTAATGACGTTTGATGAACTAGGAGAATTTTGTCCGGTTGATCTTTTAGGGATGTCAAGGTATTTACCAATATTTGCTTCACGATCGATACGTGCAATTAATCTGCCAAATCTCGTTGATAGAATTGGTGTAACTCCTATTCCTAATCCAGAAATGTCGCTAGGTCCACTACAAACAATTCCAATTGTTGCTCCACCTCTATAGTAACCTTTACCATAATCTGTTTGGAAGTTTTCGAGTAAAACAACATCTCCGAAACGCAGTTCATCTAAACCATATTCATGAATGTCTGGTGGATAACATGTTTGAATGTGCCAATTCCCGGATAGGCTTGTACCTCCAGAGCCTTGGCCAACAATCTCTTCAGGTATAATTTTTACAACAGGAACTTCTAATTTGCCACCTACTTCTCTTATATCCATTTTCTCCAGAACTTCAGCACTGACACTGTGTGCAACAACGTCATCATAGCCTTCAATTTTTAATCCAACACCATTAGCTACAACATGAACGGAATCTCCTATACTGAGTTTAGCTAGGGTGTCGTCTTCGAAGTGTATCTGTATATAAGTGCCAAATTTACCCACAACGACTCCTTTATCTCCTTTTGCTTCACCGTTTAGTACTCTGACAGAGTTACCGATGGAGAGGTTATTTAGGTAGCCAGTTTTGAAGTTGGCTTCACCGATTCCTTCTGTTGAAACTCCTACTGTTGCGCGGTCTCCA
>VGJH01000278.1 GCA_016867505.1 Candidatus Bathyarchaeota archaeon | reverse complement strand
TAAATGGGAACCATCCTTAGGAAAAGTTTGCTAAAATTGCAATCTTTTTTTATGGTGTAGCACAGGGGGAAAGGGTAACATCACCCAGTCATGGCAGTCCTTGGGATGTTTTGCCTCTTCCGACGGCATAAGCCCCATTTTTCTTAGCCAAAAGCGAATTAAGAGTTTGGTGCCAACCAACTAATTCAACATTCAACTGATACTTTTAATAAAGAAACCGGCTACATTTTTTGTATTAGAAATAATTAGTGATTGGTTATTATTTAAGTTCAGTAATTAGAGCTGTTAATTACCGGTAGCCCTACTCACGTTTTTATATAAACGATGATTTTAAGGATAATGATGTTGAGAATTTATTGAATCATTGGCAGGTAAAGTTAGTTATGGAAAAGAAATTATAAAATATTAATGTCATCGCTTAAGCAAAAAACCGTTTCCGGTCTGTTCTGGAGTTTTGTTGACCAGTTTGCCACTTTGGGCATTTCATTTATTGTCGGTATAATCCTGGCAAGAATTTTATCTCCAAAAGAATTCGGACTGGTTGGAATGGTTACTATTTTTATTGCCGTTTCTTCCATATTTGTTTATGGTGGATTTGGATCGGCATTGATTAGAAAGAAAGAATGTACACAAGAAGATTATTCTACTGTATTTTATTTTAATCTAATTACAGGCTTTGTATTTTATTGCTTATTATTCCTTCTTGCCCCGTTTGTCAGCAGTTTTTTCAATGAACCTGAATTAACATCTGTTTTTCGTGCTTTAGCTTTACTACTCATTATAGACTCATTGACTATTATCCAAAGTACAATTCTGACAAAAAGAGTTGACTTTCGATTAAAAGCGCGCATTTCAGTTATTTCCAAAACATGCTCAGGCGTTGTCGGCATTACAATGGCTTATAACGGATATGGCGTCTGGAGTCTTGTAGTAATGCAACTGATATCACAAGTCTTGAATTCATCTTTACTTTGGATTTGGAATAAATGGAAACCGGATTGGGTTTTCAGCACGGCTTCATTCAAAGAGTTGTTTGGATTTGGAGCGAAAATGTTACTAAGTGGTCTGCTTGATACAATATTTCGCCACATCTACTATCTCATCATCGGAAAATACTTTTCAGTTCAGGAATTAGGGTACTATATTAAAGCTGAACAGTTTAAAAATCTGCCTTCTAATAACTTAAATAATGTGATAAGCCAGGTAACATATCCCATCCTGTCAACATTACAAGATGACAAAGAAAGATTAAAACAAAATCTCAGAAGTCTGATAAGGACAACAATGTTCATTACATCCATTCTAATGCTCGGGATGTCTGCCTCTGCCGAATCCTTAATCATCGGACTTATAGGAGAAAAGTGGAGGCAATCAATTATTTATTTACAATTATTAAGTATTGTCGGGATGACCTATCCATTACACGGCTTGAATTTGAACTTACTTCAAGTTATGGGACGGTCAGATTTATTTCTGAGATTGGAAATTATTAAAAAAATATTGGTTATACCCATAATCATAATGGGTATTAGCTTTGGCATTAAAGCAATGATAATCGGAATGATAGTTAGCACTATAATAGGTTATTACATAAATGCTTATTATACGGGTGATTTGATAGGATATTATATTAAAAGGCAAATTGTTGATATTTTACCTTCATTAACCGTTGCATTTACAATGGCTGTTACTGTTTTTAGTCTGGGAGAATTATTGACTTTACCTGTCTTAATTACTTTAACAATACAGGTTGTCTTTGGGTTTGTTTTTGTTATTTTCGCGGGTGAATTCTTAAAAATGAATGAATATCTTTTTATTAAGGATATTATCTTATCGAAAATCAAACAGCATAAACGTAGTTAAATTTAAAAAAATTATCAATATCCAATATGAAATCAGTTGAAAATATTTATGTTACACAACCGTTTTTACCTCCGTTAGAAGAGTTTATTCCATACCTGGAAAAAATATGGGGTAATAAATTTCTTACAAATAATGGTCCTTTTCACGAATTGCTGGAACAAGAACTTGCCAGGTATCTAGGTGTAAAGTATGTATCACTTTTTGCAAATGGTACACTTGGATTAGTTACCGCTTTACAAGCT
>VGJH01000277.1 GCA_016867505.1 Candidatus Bathyarchaeota archaeon | reverse complement strand
AGGGTGGAGTCATTTAGCTATGAAGCTTCCAGTTCGGACTCAAGGACTTAAAACTGAATTTATTGTCCAGAAAACTAATAGGAATAGTTATGATTATTCCGTTGAATTAGCTGGAGGAACTTTTGTCGAGACTGGTAGTAATGAATGGGAGCTTGCCTCAGCTTACGATTCAAAACGTACTGCTGGTTATTATTATACTGCTAGAAACCTTAAGGGGAGCTTACCTTTAGAAAAAGTGATTCAAATTGCACATAGGAATGGAGTGCCTGCTCTTATAGATGCTGCTGCTGAACTTCCACCAAAAAGGAAACTAAAATATTACATAGCTAAAGGAGTTGACTTGGTCTCTTATAGTGGTGGTAAACATATTGCTGGCCCAAATAATTCAGGCTTGTTAGCTGGTAGAAGTGACTTAATCAAATTGGCCCACTTACAATCATATCCATTTAATGGAGTAGGTCGTGCATCAAAAATGAGTAGAGAATCTATTGTTGGCTTAGTAGCAGCATTAAAATTGTATGTTGAACATGATGAGAAAGCTGTTTTTGATGGTTGGATGAAAAAGGCAGAATGGATTTGTGAAAACCTAAAAAATATTTCAGGCGTTGAAGTTGGTATAACATATCAAAGAGTTGTTGAAGATGGGGAGCCAATGACTCCTCTGTGTTATTTAAAAATTGATGAAAGCGTTACTGGAATATCTGGTAAGAACCTTTCGAATATGTTAAAGGAAGGAGAACCCTGTATAGCTACATTATATGAGCCATTCTTTTTAACTGAAGATGTAAAAGGTCTACTGCTAATTAATCCAGAATATCTTCTTGACAATGAAGAATCTTACATCATCGAAAAAATTAAGAAAATCCTTCCAAAACAAAATCAAATATAGCCTTCAGTTTTATACCATTCAATTGTTTTTTTTAAGCCATCAGATTATGAATATTTTGGTATATAATTGAGTTCATTTATTGCTTTCTCTATACTATACGCTCTATCAGATGTAACGACATCTATTGTGCTACTTCTTAACATGAATTATCTTTTTTAATTATCTCAAATAGCTATTCAATTGGTTTTACAGTAATTTTTGCCATTTTTTTTGGAATATAAAGGCTTGGTGATTTAACTCCCGTTTATGAAAGATGATTGAATAAATTTCATTATAAGTATATGCTTCTTCATCTTCCTTTTTTGATACTAGAAGTTCTATATAAGACAGGTGCATATTCTGATTGAGGTGGTAATTATTGAAAAAAACAATTGTTCTTGATCCCTCGCGTAGAATGCCTTTTGCATCCGCTGTTCAAGCTGGTGACTTCATTTTTTGTTCTGGTCACGCAGCGGTTAGGGATGAAGCTGGAAACGAATTGACCACTATTGAAGAACAGACTAGGCAAATTATGGTAAATCTTCAAAAAACATTAGCAGTAGCAAATGCTACACTTGATGATATAGTTAAACTAACAGTATTTCTTAAAGATCAATCTAACTTCTTAAAAATGAATGAAACTTATCGTAATTTTTTTAAAAGTGATCTGCCTGCTCGCAGTACGTGTATTGCTGGATTAGTTAATCCCTTAATGTTATTAGAAATTGAATGTATAGCGTATAAACCAGTTATTTCTTAACAAGTTATGTAATTTTATTTTTTTCTCTCTCAACTCTTTCAATTGCACCAATTTTTTCTTCATTAGTGGGTTCTTTGACACCAATCCAGAAGATTGCAGCAGAAAATAATCCAATAATCATACTTACATGAAATGGTGCTTGTGGGCTAATATTTTGCCATAACCAGCCACCGATATAGCTACTAGGAGAAGCTACTACAGCTGTCAGGGTACCCATAGTTCCCATAACTGTGGCTCTTTTATCCGGTGGCACAATGTCAGATATTAAAGCATTCCAACTGGGCCCACCTGCTTCCATGCCACTACCCCCTAAAGCGACTGCAGCGCCATTAAAAACGCGTATAGCAAAATATGATTCATAGCTATTCGCAAATGTTACGATGCCTTGACTAATAGGTGAAACAAGTCTACCAAGCATAATGTTATTTTTTCGACCATATTTGTCACTAAGCATTCCTCCAGGTAGAGCTAATAGAGTTGTCATT
>VGJH01000276.1 GCA_016867505.1 Candidatus Bathyarchaeota archaeon | reverse complement strand
TTTTGCCCAGTTAGAGATTAAATTGAGGTTTTGAGCGTAACGTGAGTCTAGGAGCCAATAATGACACCAATCGTCTCTGCTTCTTATTCCTCTTCCTAAGGCTTGATTTGCTGCCCGGAAGGCATCCATCATATACCAACGGTTCCCAAGCCCAGGGCTCAAACGCTCATAATAGTTCATTTGAGCTTTAACTATTGGATCAGCATAATTTGCATAGGGTACCCCCACCAAGAAAATTCCTCTTGCTTGCTCATCTGGGAAGTTGCTTCCTTCACTGTTTCTTCCTCTGAAGACACAACATAGTACTGCACCTGCTGAAGTTACTGCCATTGATTTGTATCTGTTTAAAACTAGCAGATTCTGTCTTGCATCATTTCCTTCCCGATACAGCTGCTTACCACCCAGAGAAGGAATCCCCTCCCTAATTTTGATTAAGCCATCAGAAGCCCAGACATCAAGGCAACGGTTCATGAATTCACGCTGTGGAAAAAAGATCAATGCACCATTAGGCACATCAGGAAGTTGTTCAGAAATGCTTCTCCCAATATTATGAAGCATTAGATTGCTCCTATCTCTAAATGTGGTTGTTACTCTGGTGTCGATGGTCATTTTGATCTCTTTAGATCTCTGGATACTAGGGTAGCTTCTCAA
Source organism: Candidatus Bathyarchaeota archaeon (assembly GCA_016867505.1). GTDB lineage: Archaea > Thermoproteota > Bathyarchaeia > TCS64 > TCS64 > UBA8941. Next base: position 1,465 of record VGJH01000276.1, on the reverse strand, counting down.
TTCAGCTTTATTTAGCCCAATTATGTCTGCAAATAGTTCAAGCGGTGATAGAGTGCCAGACATTATCAACATTCCCGAAGATTCATCAGCAAGTGGTCTAATTGCCATACTTGGATCCAAACACCGGTATTCAATTTGGTTAGCCCCATAGGAGCTTTTCCTGTAGATTGCTATGAATTTGTCTTTTCTACTAGTTGTTAACAGTTCAATGAAGGAGAGGACACCATTTAAATAGCTAATTGGAGGATTGCCCGCTTTCTGTTTCTTTTCCCTGATTGCTTCAACTGCTGGTGCATACTGCTCCACAAATTCGAAGATGTCACCACCCAGAGCAGCCTGCAAAGCATCTTGAACCTGTTCGCCTCTTTTAAGAATAGGTTCATCACCTACAACCTCTTCAAGATGTTCACTGAGCCTTTTCATTAAGGTTCGTGGCATACCAATTAATCTGAGTTCGTCACCTGCAGAGTTTATTGTCCTATCTGTTAATGTATCACTGAAGGTGTCTTGACCGACTTGATCAATATTGTGACCTTCATCAAGAACCAGCACCCTGCCTTCCAGATCAAGACCAGTCATTAAACGGATTTTTGGGTCAAAAACATATGGGTAAGGAGCTACTACAACTCTACAGTTTTTTGATGCTCTTCTTGCTAGGAAGTATGGGCATAGTTTGTATCGTTTCCCTACTTCTATTAAAGCCCCAATATCTAATATCAGTGGTAACTTTCTTGGGAGATCTAGGGACTCTGATAAATAGGGGCATTCACCATCCTTTCTAAGCATCTGACACATTTCTTGTGCATCACGACTTGGAATTCCCTTACAATCTTGGTTTAAACAGAGGTGTTCTCTGCTAGCTAGGTTGACTGCGGTGAAGTTTTCTTTTGAATAGGAGTTGATTCTATCTACCTCTGAGAGAACTTGCCTAACCTGATCATGTGTTCTTGTAGCATAGATTACGGGTTTTCCACAACTTAGTAAGCTGCTTAACGCGGATACTGTTTTACCAAACCCATTACATGCTTCAGCGATTAGTATACTACTTGAATGAACGGTTTTTTCAACATCATTCATGAAACGTATTTGTTCAGGGTATGGTTCATAAGGAAATAATCGCTTCCAACCTCCTGTTTCTGAGAGTTGCGATGGTTGCTGGAGTAAGCTACCACAGCTCCTGCAGAATCTGCTTGCTTCATATTCTTCAACCGAGTGCTCAAGATTACATCTTGGGCATTTTGCTACAGGAGGCATTATTGTAGTATGGTTGCTCTCAGTTTTTAAACGCCATGAATTTAAAAGGAAAGATGATTAAAAGTGGATTCATTAATAATTAAGAAAAAGTATTAAGAGAATCTGGGATCCTAGCTCTCGCTAGCATATTAATATTTAAAAAAAATAAAAAAAAGAAAGGGGTTTGTTTACGCGATTTTTCTGCTTATCTGCATTAGAGCAACGATTGCTG
>VGJH01000275.1 GCA_016867505.1 Candidatus Bathyarchaeota archaeon | reverse complement strand
AAAAGTTTTTAAACATCATCAATTGCTTTATGATTTTGGGAGCAAAAATGTCCGGTGAACGTTTCCTCAAATAGGAAAATAAGTTTCTACCCGACTCCTGAATTTAAAAACCTTCTACAAGCAATCCATGACTTAAAGCTAGAAGTAAAAAGGTTCGGAGAGTCCAACCCAGACAAAATTAGCTATAAAAGGCTAATTAAGAACTTTGAAGATGTTGAAACATCAGTTAAGCTTCATTATAAGGAACTATCACGGATCGACAAAATTTTAGCAACAGCTTCAAAGACACAATTAACTGAAAAACAAAAAATTATGCTTAAACTCATCTCAGAAAATCAAGGAGAAAAAATCTATACTACACTGATTGATAATTTATCAGAATATCTAGACATTCCTAAATCGACTATCCGCTGGAATCTGAAAGGGCTTAGAGAATCAGGTTTGATAAATGCAGGTGATAAAGAAAATAAGGGTATACCGGTTAGCCTTACAGATTTGGGAAAAATAATGACTGAAGTAGTTGTAGCCAATGATGATTAAAAAATTTTTTAAATACTCATAACCATGGTTGGAGGTGATGCTCATGTCAGTCAAAGCATACATCATGTTAAATGTTAAGACAGGATCAGAAGATTCTGTATCTGAGAAGATCCTCAAATTATCTGAGGTTGAAGAAGCATCTGTAATCTATGGTGAATATGACTTAATTTTAAAAGTTAAAGCAAAAGACATGAATCACCTGGATAAACTAATCGTTGAAAAATTAAGGAGTATCCCAGATATTATGCTTACAGCAACGATGTTGATAGCTAAAGAGTATAAGTAAATTAGCGTAAAGTTTATTATTAAACCCCCCTTCAGTTTTCTGGCATTGCCCTGATAGTATAGTCCGGCCTAGTATGTTCGGCTGTCACCCGAAAGATCCCGGGTTCAAATCCCGGTCAGGGCGCCATAATTTTCTAGAAAATAATTTACAAATTAAAATTAAAAAAATCTTAAATTCAATAAGTATAAATTTGATGACTTCTTAAAATTCTCAATTATTAGGATATGAAAAAATGTCAATAAAATCGATAATAAATTCAATAACACATTCAGAAGATTGGTGGGCTTGTTGGCTTGGTTTTTCTTTTTTTATATTAACATTTTTTAATATAATAAAAATTGTACCCAAACCAAAAATCTGGTTTATGAATCCTTTTGATGCTTTTACTTTAGACATCATTAGCACATACATTATTTTAATAATTATTTTCATAGTATTTTATTCAATAAGTATAAAAATGATGGGTGGAACCCCAAGTCGTTTTATTCCTTCATTTATAATATTATCGATCTTAGGTTTCTTCGCACAACTATTTTCTCAACAATATTATCTAAATGCTTATGGACTAGAATATGTTGTTTGGGCATTAATAATTGGTTTAATAATAACTAATACAATTGGTTTACCAAGTTTCTTAGCACCAGCAGTAAAAACTGAGCTTTATATTAAAACAGGACTTGTCCTATTAGGATCAGAAATTTTATTCTCAAGAATATTATCGCTGGGCATTCAAGGTCTACTTCTCGCATGGGGTGTCACACCAATTGTACTATATATTTCATACAAATATGGCACAACATTTCTAAAGCTAGATAAAACTTTAACAATACTAATCGCAGGAGCCACATCTGTCTGTGGTGTATCAGCTGCAATAGCTATAGCAGCTGCAACTAAAGCAAAAAAAGAATACTTAACATTGACTATCTCAATCTCGCTAATTTTTACAGCAATAATGTTGATTGGTATACCAGCAATAATCAAGGCATTTGGAATCGATTACATTGTAGGCGGAGCATGGATTGGGGGTACTCTTGATTCAACAGGAGCAGTTGTTGCTGCGGGAGAATTATTGAGTAAAGAAGCCATGGAAGTGGCTACAGTTGTAAAACTTATTCAAAATGTAATGATCGGAGTAATTGCTTTTATTGTAGCAATTATATGGACAACAAAAATTAATCAAGATCCCTCACATAAACCAAACTTACTTGAAATCTGGTATAGATTCCCAAAATTTATATTAGCTTTCATTTCATTATCACTTATTTCTTCTTTCATAATATTACCTATAATT
>VGJH01000274.1 GCA_016867505.1 Candidatus Bathyarchaeota archaeon | reverse complement strand
TTAAAAAATACATTTCCTCTCAAAAATACTGGTGTTTGAAAAAGCATTGTAGCTTCTTTTCTTAGGTATGACAAATTTTTCTCATTTATTTCATTATTTTTATAAAATAAATTACCTGAGGTTGGTAATTCTAATCCACTCAATATTTTTAATAAAGTTGTTTTTCCTGCTCCACTTTCACCAATTATTCCTAAAATTGAATGATCCTCTATTGAGAGGTTCATCTCCTCAATAATAGTTAGTTTTGTATATTGCTTAGTAACTGCTTTGAGCTTGTATATCTCCAAACCGTTTATACCCCCCAAAATAACCCACAATAAAATTTAACGATAATACGACTGTTAATAGAATGAAACTTAAGGCAAAACTAAGCCCTAACTCTCCTTTTGCTGTTTCTAATGAAATTGATGTAGTTAAAACACGAGTAAGCCCTCTAATATTTGCACCTAACATCATAGCTATCCCAAGTTCGGCAAAAGCACGATTAAAACTTGAAATTAATGCTAAAGATACACCACTCCAAGCCTCTCTTAGTACCGCCATATAGACTTCTAACTCAGTAGCCCCTAATGTTTTAACTAAATCTCTTAATTTTTCATCTTTAGATTCAATTGCACTAGCAGTAAAACTAACGATTATTGGTACAATTAAAACAGCTTCTCCTACAGCTATTCCTTGAATTGTATAAAGTAATTCCAAGAAACCCAAAGGACCATCATGACTAAATAAAACATAAAGGAACAACCCCAATGAAACAGTTGGAATTCCAACAAACGCATTAAAAATTATTTTTAAAATTTTTTTTCCTTTAAAGGATTTCATTCCAATTAGAATGCCAATCGGTAATCCAATTAGTGCTGCTATCAAAGTACCTAATATCGCGGTTTGTAAGCTTCTAATAGTAATTTCAAAAACTTCTTTATCACCAGTAATAATAAGATTAACTGCTTTAGTAACACCATCAATTAGAGGTTGCCAGCTCAAAGACATCCCATAAAGATTATCATGTGTTTATGTCTTAACCATATAGGTTTCCTGCGTCTCTACGATGTTTTTCAGGGCAATCGCTGCCTTCAATATATGCATAATCTTTAACCCATTGAATTAGTTCAGTATTTGTATTTGTTTTTAAAGTAGTAATCCATGGGGTAAACAAAGCTCTATTGAACTCTTTGAAACCATAATTCTGCAATAGCAATTGTCCTTCATCAGAAGCTAAATATTTTATTAACTCCATTGCCCCTTGATATTTTGTATTAGGATTTTTATCTGGATTACATGCAATCATTGAGTAAACATTTATCATATCTTTTCCTGCTTCAACGATTTTTACTAATTGAATATTTCCACTCACTGAATTTTTTAAGAAAGTAGCTACGTCAGATATCGTATAACCTCTTTTTTGATTTGCCAACTGTAAAGTGGGAGTCATTGTTGTACCTGCTTCATAATACCATGGTTTACCATCAGGTGCAATCTGTGTTTTTAATTCATCCAAATTTAGGCTTGCAAGTTTCCATAATACTTTCTCTTTAGAGTGCGTTCCAGATCCATCTCCTCTACTAACCCAAATAGCATTCCCCTTTAAGCCCTCTGAAGCAATTTTTTTTAAAGCATCTACTGGATTCGAGTTTTTTATTCCCGAAGGATCAGTGTCTGGCCCAACAATAATGTAGAAATTATACGCCATTATTTTTCTATTAAGCCCAAAACCATCCGTTAAAAATGCTTTTTCCTGTACAGGATCGTGTACAAATATTAAATCTGCGTTTCCTTTCTTTGCAGTTTCAATTGCTAACGCTGTGCCAACACTAATAAAACTGACATTGTATTGAGAATATTTTGTTTCAAAACTGGTTTTTAGAACATCAAGAAATCCCGTTTCATATAGACTTGAAGTTGTTGATACGATTAAATTTTGGTTAATTTTTGGTTGGCTAAAATACCAAAAACCACCAATAAGTGATATGGTTATTATTACGGTAAATGTTACTACAGTTCTTTGTCTAATGCTTATTCCTCGAACACTGATCAAATATTCTACACCTAACGTTATGTACCATCATACAACTCGTATAAATTTTGTCCTTATGCATAAACAAGCATAACAGATTTCAGC
>VGJH01000273.1 GCA_016867505.1 Candidatus Bathyarchaeota archaeon | reverse complement strand
CTAGTTAGCTCGTCTTTGGAGGATGCTGATTAATTCTTCACGTTTAACTTTCTGTTGCTCTCCTGTTGCCATGTTTCTTATTGTTAAATATCCTTCTTTTAGATCATTTTCTCCTATTATTATCACTTTTTTAATATTTTTTTTGGATGCGTATTCTAGTTGTTTTCTTAAATTTCTGCCCATTAAATCAACTATTGTTGGAATATCTATATTTCTAATTTGTTGCGCAATTTCAATTGATTCAGTTTTAGTGTTTTCATTTATTGAAGAAACAAGAATCTCTGTCCCCAACTCAATATTATTAAAAGCTTTTTTCACCTCTAAAATTGGTACAATTCTTTCAAAGCCTAAAGCAATTCCTGTTGCTGGAGTAGGTTCACCTCCAAATAATTCAATGATTTCATCATATCTTCCACCTCCAGCGATGCTCCCAAAATCCTGGTAGTCTTTAGCATATATTTCAAAAACAGGGCCTGTATAATAATCTAAACCTCTTGCTAAGCTGAGATCTATTATTAAATAATTTTTAAAGCCAAAAGATTTAGAATATTCAGTAATTTTTTTCAACGAATTATAACCTTTTAAACTAGTATCGGTTTCAATTAAATTTTCCTTTAATTTTAATAATACTTCTTCAGGTTTGCCTTTGAGTGAAATAACGCTTAAAAGTCTGTTAATTGCATCTTCATTATCTAACCACTTTAATAATTCTTTTTTAACTTCAGTTAAGCCAATTTTGTCAATTTTATCAATACTTCTAATAATATCCAACACATTTTCTTTTGAGAAACCAGCTTGTTCAATCAAGATTTCAAGTATTCTTCTATCATTCAATTTTATAATAAAATCTGTAAAACTTAATGATTTTAAACAATTTACAGCTGCTGCGAGTATTTCTGCGTCAGCAATAGGATCTGCTACACCTATTGTATCAGCATCACATTGCCAAAATTCTCTGAATCGTTTTTCACTAGGATTTTCATATCTCCAAACTGGTCCAATCGCATACCTTTTAAAAGGCATAATTAATTCTCGGTGACTTGAAACCACCCTAGCCAAACTAGCTGTCCATTCAAATCTTAACCCTAATTCTCTATCAGACTTATCTTTAAAATAATATATTTGATTAATTACATCTTCTCCACTTTTTATTTTAAATAATTCCCAACTCTCGAATGCAGGAGTTCCTAAAGGCTCAAAACCGTAATTCTCGTATACTTTTCTAATTTTATCAATTACCCAATTACGTCTAAGCATTTCTTCAGGTAAAAAGTCTCGTGTACCTCTAGGTGGTTGAAACATGTGGAAAAAAATGCTGGTTATAATATATGAGGATATTGTTTCTTAAAAATTTATTAGGAAAAGTTTAGGATTTTTGGAAAGCACCTTTCAAGAACGGGTACAGATCTTCAACTTGTTCTTGTACCATAGTCTGGTAATACTGGTACATTATACTCACAGCTAAAAGAGCACCCATTCCGCTTCCATAAACTCCAAGAAAATCTGATAATGAAGAGAGTAAACCCACAATTAGTCCCCCGATTATTGTAATTGTTGGAATATATTTATTTAGTAAAGAAACGATTGGATTTTTATTTCTTCTAAAGCCAGGCACTTGCATACCTGAATCTAGCAATTGTTCAGCCATTTGTTCTGCGCCAAGACCACCTATTTCAAGCCAAGTAATACTAAAAATAACACAGATTGCTACAATAATTAGAACATAGAGAACTGCTTTTATAGGATCAATCATTACGTTTCCTAAGTTTCCAGGTGATGTTGTATAATATACTAGGCCACCTATTGGTGTTAATCCATTTGATGTTTGATTATACATGCCAAGCATATTAAAGAAAAAGTTAGTGTTTCCTACATTCCATCTATTCCAAACGAATTGTGATACTAGTGTTACATTTGCTGTTAATGCATATGCAAGAATCACAGGGATATTTGATACATACAATAATTTTATAGGCATTCTTCCTCTATATCCTCGATAATTACTGTGGCTTACTGGTAGTTCAACCCTCATTCCTTCAACCCAAACAACGAAGAGGAATACTAATATTGTCACTATAAATCCGAGCATGTCCGGATATCCAGATGGCCTGTAAAACCAGTTCCATATTGGACTACCTTTAAAAACCG
>VGJH01000272.1 GCA_016867505.1 Candidatus Bathyarchaeota archaeon | reverse complement strand
TCGGTGAAAGCTGGTTTTGTACCCAGGAGGCAGCAGTCAAAGCCGGCTTCTCCAAAGCCGAAACCTGTCCTAGCAATCCCCCCTAAATTCCTCAAGCTTCCCAGTTCCCATAAAACCCTCAAATTCCAAAACAGTTTGAGCTTTTACTCGGATGATCGAGCTATTTGTCAATTGTTTGAGATTTACTGTAAAATTCTATTTTAAGTGGAATCGAAGGATTATTCTTGGCGTACCCGATTTTATAGTTATTCCCTTATCGACATTTTTTGTTTAAGGTGATTTACTTTCTTTCTATCACTTAACCATAGACAAGAATTATCACACTTTTATTATAAAAATAATTCTTAGATTTTCTCGCGCTAGATTGATATAATACCCTAGTATGAGTTTTAACCATGAATCAAAACCCGAGATTTGGGATTGTTTTTGGACAAGAAAAGACTGGGCTCCTGTCACCAATAGCACTCTATTACAGTGTATTAATGAAGTAATGGGTGGTAATATTACTGGAAAGAAAATATTGGAAGTAGGTTGTGGGAAAGCCGGTGATTCGTTAGCTCTAACTAGGATGGGAGCTGATTGTTATGTATTAGACTTTAGTAATACGGCTTTAACAATATCTAGGAATTTAGCTGAAGGACAGAAAGTAAAGCTCATCTCAGTAATGGCCGATGCAAAAGCTTTACCTTTTGCCGATAATAGTTTTGACTTAGTTTTTTCTCAGGGATTGATTGAACATTATCAACCCCCAGATCTCCTCATTTCAGAACAAAAGAGGGTAGTAAGACCGGGAGGTTTCGTTTTAATTGATGTCCCACAATTATTTAGCCTTCAAGCAATAAGTAAGAGAATACTAATGGGAATAGGTAGGTGGCCTTTTGGTTGGGAAAAAGATTATACGGAAAATCAACTTAAAGAAATACTTGATAAACTTGGATTAGAGTTTGTAACCTCTTATGGTTGGGGACTTGGACCAGTTTTAGGATTAGGATTAAGAAGTCGGTTATCTAAGATTTTAAATATCTCTACAATAAGTAGTGAAGAAAAACAAAAGAATAGAAATGCTGTGTTTCAGAGACAATGGGTTACTAAACATTGTTTAAATAATTATATAGGAGTAGTAGGAAAGAAGCCTTAGTAATATTTATGATTTTGTGATACTTAAAATTACTAATAGATTATGGGGATAGAGAATAATTCGCTACCCACTGCTGAAGGAATATATCAGGCAATACATTCATTAGGCCATAGATTAGAAGATAGTCGATTAACAGATTTACTGGGTAATGCTGGGGTTCATTTAGTATTTCCTGAATTCTCTCCTATAGCGCATAATTTACAACACCTCATTACTTTAGGCCATCAAGTAGACCATATTAATGATGAGGGCCCCTTTTTTACCAAAAAGAAAGACAGAAGTAATAATCTTGCAACATTCAACCTTTTATATTCGGATTTTGTCCGCTTACATAGAGATAATCCATATTTATTAAGAAATATTGTCAGCTTTTTATCTCAAGCTGCTATGGTTGAAAGTGTTGCTCACTCATGGACAAACCCAACTGAGACAGATATTATAAATTATCGAGAGTTGGTTACTGCAATTTGGGCTAGAATGATTGTTTCCTATGGTACGGGATTAACCATTGGATATTTTGACCCAATTGGAAATCAAGCTAACGTAACTGCTGGTTATAGAGAACTGCAGGAAGCATATTCACCTTATATCCGAGGTGAAGAAATTGATAATCTTCCCGGAGGTAAAAAAAATTACGTTTTATTCATGTGGACAATGGCTATTCAAGATGAGTTTGATCGAATCTTTGCCAGTGATAACAGACAAAGAGGAATACCAGCTTTTCAAAGTAGTGAGTCGCGGTATAGAGGAGAAATGCGGAGGTTTGGAATAAAGCCGTTAATATTTGCAGGCACAATTTTACTTACAGGTCTCGTGGTTAAGACAAAAGACATGAAAGAAAGGTTAGTTAGAAAATTTAATAATAAGGGAACATAGTAAAATAGGGGACGTAAAATAGGGGACGTTCCTCTTTTAGCCCTTAGACTTCGCTCAGGGTAAACCACGGTTTTAGCGAAAATCGTGAAAATGCACTTATTAGTTTGAGCACAAGATCATTTAGATTAATCCACTCCAATAAACCATCTAGGTCC
>VGJH01000271.1 GCA_016867505.1 Candidatus Bathyarchaeota archaeon | reverse complement strand
ATTTATTTATTGCAGAAATTGGGAGTGGATTTGGGTTATGATTTTGGTTTTTATATTTATGGGCCCTATTCGTCTGATTTAACTAGGGATGCATTTTATTTCTTTGAACAGAAAGAACACGCACCTAAAACCATCAGCAGAGAGCCTTTATCTAAAGAAGAGGTTGATGCAATTGGGAAAGTTAATGAAATAAGGATGAACATTAGCCCAGAAAGGAGAGCTGATGAATTAGAGTTAATGACATCGATTTTATTTTTAAAGTCGCTTCCTTACTTGAAATTAGAGAGTTTTGATTTAATTTATGAAGAGATTCAAAAGAAAAAACCAAATCGATTCAATAAAGAACTAGTTGAAAAATATTACAAAAAAATTAATGAAATCTCTTTTAAAAATTAAGGTGTTTTTATGGATTATGTTGATTGGTCTAACACATCAATTTATGATGAGGTTTATGGTTATATACCACTTACAAATATTGAGTTATCGATAATAAACCATCCAGTTTTTCAGAGATTAAATCACATTAGACAGTTGGGGAATACTTTCAGAGTTTTCCCGGGTGCACAGCACACAAGATTCTCGCATTCGTTAGGTGTTATGTATATTATAGATAAGATGATCTCTTCGAGAGAAATTAATCTAGAATCCAAAGATGATCGACAAAAATTAAGATTAGCTGGATTATTGCATGATATTGGTCATTATCCTTTTTCTCATGCTATTGAAACATTATATTCAAATGGTAAAAATGTTGAGGGTAGGCATGAAAAATTTGGATCATTTATTTTGAATAATTATTCTATTAAAGATATTTTATCAGTTAATGGTTATAATCCTGAAGAAATTAGCAGGATTTTCCTAGCAACACATGATAATCCATTATTTAATCAATTAATGTCTTCTGACTTAGATGCAGATAGGATAGATTATCTCTTAAGAGACTCCTTTCATACAGGTGTAAAATATGGAAGATTTGACTTAGATCGCATTCTACATACTTTAACAGTGTCAAATGAAGGTCTTTTAGGAATCGATGAAGAAGGCATACAAGCTGTTGATGGATATATTATTGGCAGACATTTAATGTGGACAACAGTATACACACATAAAACAATAGCAGGTTATGATGAATTGCTTAAAACTGCGTTTAGATTAACTACTGATCTAGATTATGCCAATCTACAAAGTCTCAAAAAATTATCTGAAGAGGATCTTATTAAATTCAATGATAGTTATGTCTTAAGTAAAATCGCTGATAATATGGCGTCACCTGATCCATATGTATCAGAAATATGTAAAACATATTTTAAAAGAGACACAGATAATCACCTGCACATAGCAAAAGAATATAAGGAATTTACAAAAGAAAGCCAGACATCAAAAATAGCTTTTCAACTAGACATGTACAAAAATGAAAATAACCTGGAAAGACTCATGAAAAAAGACTATCTAAAAGGATGGATATTTCACAGCAACTCAAGAACAAAATTACCAAGTCTTAAACCTAACATAATTGACTTAAAACAAGAAGACGCTAATTCAACTGGAGAAATGGTTAAAACACTTTACATTATAAATGATCAAAAAGAGTCGATACAGTACCCAAAATATAAGCATTCATTAGTAAAACATTTAATTGATTTAAGCTTCGATGTTGTAAGGATTTTCACAAAAAAAGCTTATACAGAAGAAGTCAAAGACATTATAGAAAAAGACATAGAAGAAAACTATCAATAAACAATCAAAAATTTTTTTAAATAAATTCATTTAAACTGTTAATAAATTTTGTTTTACAAAAATTATTTAGACAAGACAATTTTCTGTTATCACTGGCTAGTGGTGATAAGCAGAGTTTTTTGGTTTGAAGTTTGTTAATTTTGTTTGCTCTATTTTTTCTTGATGTGGCCTCGGTAACAGTTTTCTTCGTCTTTTTCTGCACTGAGTAATATTAAGGTGCTATGGACTTGCAGAGTTTGTTTAAGCTTCTTAAGCCTGCTTCTTCGTCACCCAGTGTTGGGGATGTTTATGATATTAAAATGAATTTTTTATCAGCAGATTGTTTTACTCTATGTTCTTTGATTAAGTTTCGCAATCTACTTGCAATGCGGTATTCAGGGTAGTTGATGTATTCCCGTATCTTCTTCATGCTCAATGGACTAGAGTGCTCTAAA